>PATC01000039.1 GCA_002712285.1 Methanobacteriota archaeon | reverse complement strand
TAAGGCCTGACCTCAAACTTCCACTTATCTCCAATCGATGTCCCAGATGCGGGAATACTGGTAAATCCATCATAGCCGATTTCCAGTGAGCCATTATGGTGCCAACGAATTTCAGTTCCCGTTTCTGGATCACCGTCTGGATCACTATACGTGTATTGAGCAACAAGATCCACTCCCACTCCTGCAGTTGGATTAGGTGAAATTTCGACGTTGGAAACTGAAGGTGGATTATTTGCACTGGTGGCTTCTGCGATATACACTGTGGTCGTGGACCACCCATCACCGTAAGTACTGCTGTCACCGTTCACAGTATTTACCGCAATACCCCCAGATATGGTTCCAGTACCAGCAGAAGGCGCCGTCCAATCAAATGTCCAAGACCTCGCATTAGAGTTAGAATGGGTAGGGGAATTCGATACAATCTTCGTGTTTGCACCAGCATTTGAAAAGGTACCAGCATTCATTGTAGCTGAAAAACCACCTTTAGTTCCACTTACTCCACCACTAGTAACGGCAATAGTAATGCTGTAGGTCTGTCCAGGTGTATAGTCAGAGGGATAATTATGCGTGAAATATGGGCTAGCCTGAGAACTATGACAACCACAACCGTTTGAACTGTTAGATTTACCAGAAGCATTACCCTCTACTGCTGGAACTGCAATCATTACCAAGAACGTGAAGATTATCAAAATGGCTCGGTAAGAGGCCTGCATCAACCCAAATTTGGTCTCATCATATTCAATGCAATTGGTTCATTGTTTTGGCAAACTGGAAATCACGGGTCGATGAATCAATTTGAGTGATACAACAAAGATAACCATGGAGAGTAAAAGCAAACCAATCGATTGTTCTAGCCCGATTGTTGGTGCTACATCCATAACGAAATTGAATGGTAAGAGATCTAGAGCAGATTCTCCTCGTCCAAGTTGCCCACCAATAGAGCCAAGCATCACAACGGTCCCAAAGCCAGCCATGGCAATCCCTCCTTGTAAAGTGGCAAGACCACGATGTTCCCAAAGCCTAGAACCACACATTCTACGACCGGAAATCAAAGCCGACCAAAAACCAATACAAAGCCCACTCAGTAGCATTTTGTTCACTGACATGGCACCCAAGGAATTCATTGATTCAGATGTCGTGTAGCCTGTGATAATTGCCGCAGGGATGGTGAACATCCCAAAGATTGCAGCGAAGTATGCCGCTGAGTCGAGGGTTGAGCCAAATCTAGATTTGAGACGTAAAGAAAGACCAGGGAGGATTGAGAACGCTGAACAAACCAGAGTTCCTAGAGTAGATACAGCAAACGAACCGATGAGAAGTTCCGTAGAAATCACATGGAAAACAGCAGGAGAAACCATCACAAATCACCCTCTATGGAATCTCTTGGTGGATACTCGAAGGTTTCAGAATCAGCCAAAGATACCGCTAATCGACGTTGAATCCCAATGAGAAGACCGGCAGTGGACATAGCTAATGCAATCATCAGAATCCGAGCCGGATTCACGTCAATCGATGAGATTTCTTCGGCGCTAAGTGTCGTCCACGCAGTCGTAGTATCGTGATCTTCGTTAGATAGAAGCCAACGGTATTCGATTATTACCGGACTCAAAGCAGCAGGAAGGGAAGCATTCCAAACATTGTTTTCTTGTGTAGCTTCAATGATATTGGTCTGTAATGACCCAGATACTCGCCACTCTAGTTGAGCATTTGTAACATTCAGAAGGACGGTTTTAATCATCGTCTCCTCGCCTAATCCACGCATCGTAGGAGGTTGCCATGATTCATCGACTTGGGGGAAGTTCTCAGGTATTGGACCCACATCAATATCGATTCCCCCTGAAGCCTCGGTAGAAGCTAGCCGTGCTATTCCATCACCTCCATGATGTACACCGATGTGGAAGGTATGGCTAGATTCATCCATTGGAGCAGAAAGGGCCCAAGATATCTCAACTCCCCGGTTAGCATCCAGTACATGTCTCTCTATGTAATTCGAAGTTCCACCATTCGGGTCTGATGCGATGATCCAACCTGCATGATCAGGACTATCATCGGCACCAAAAGTCGCTACTGTGAGAAAGACCCCAATGAGCCTTGAATCGGAGAGTTCCATCCCAGTAATGGTTGCCGTGACCGTGAGTGGACCTCCGACGAAGGTTTCGTTACGATCTGCAACAAGTACAATTTGAGCAGAGGAGGGTGCTGACAGGTCTGGATCAGCATGGCAGGCACCACCACAAGCAAAGTCACGAGTAGAATCTCCATTCCCACCGGGATTCGCTTCGAATACAGGTGCCATCAATAGACCAAGAAGTAGAATGACTGTGAAAACACGAAAGAATCTCATTATGATGACCTCCTTGGAAGAACGAATGAAAGCCCAGTAACAAGTAATGCAAGGATGATCCAACTGATAACGAGAGCAGATACACCATTACTAGTCTCATCCTGCTTCTGAATGACATCATCAGTCGTAAGTTGTAATGAACCTGAATTGGAAGAAACTATCCTCTGATTCTCAACTCCAGAAATATCTACAGTAACTGTGTAATAATAATCGCCTGCTAATTGGAAGGGATCGAGGTATGATGTTTCGTTTGTGGTCTTGATTAAGACCGCATCTGTAAAATCTTCACGATCTTGAATGATTTTTGTAGAACGCCAAACATAGTAATTTGTTGGCTCGCCTGACCATGTCCAATCCAACTGGATTGAATCCTCACCTTTGGTTATGGAAAGGTCACTCACCGTAGCCCCTGAAGTAGCCTGAACCACCTTCTCAATCGACGTGGAACCCCCATTAGAATCCAATACAGTGAGGTTGACTAATGTTGGTTCTGAGTTGAAGACGTAATCCAGTTTAGCACCCATATAAGTCTCTTCTTCAATAATCCAGAACCATGCAACGATGGAACCATCCGAATCAGCAGAACCAGATGCATCTAGTAATGTGATGGAATCTACCAATGCACTCTCATCGCCAGAGAAAAATGCCATTGGCAAAATATTACCAATCACCAATTCTGGTAATGTCATCTCAACTTCGGTACCTTGGCCATCATCTGCACTGACGATAGCGAACCAAGATTGACCCACAGAGAGCCATTGTATTGGTATAATTGTCATATTATCAAGTGCACCTACACGAAAACCGTCTCGGAACCAGATGATGCTTGTAGTCACCAAATCTCCATCAGAATCACCTATCACAAGATCGAGTTCTAAAGGATGAAGAGCGTCAGGTTGATCGTTTGCAGATGACGAAATATTGGCATCAATACTAGGTAATGAGTTTCCAATTGTTAGGATATTGGAACGGTGATTAGGGGCAGGTGTAGCATGATCGGTGCTTGTTGCTCCATCAGAATCTTGGAGCACAATTTCAGCTTGCCAATTTTGACCACGCAAAGTGTGAGCAGAAGCAATCGTAGGTAGATCTTCATGATCGATTATTCGTTCACCCTCAAGGAACCAATGTAAGTGAACAAAGCTAAGAGGATCTTCGTCTGGATCTGACCAAGTATATTCTACTTCAAGTTGAGAGATTGTAGTTGCATCTTCTGGACCGAGTGAGAAACTCAATAATTCTGGAGGCGCGTTCATGATATTGCGCGGTGAAGAAACGGTCCATGGAGACATGTCGAGACCATCTGTCACTTGAACACGTACAGTCCAGATGTCTCCTTTTGATGTGTGCAAGGCATCGATTGTCATTGAGTCGTCATGCTCTGGAACATGAACGCCATTAACGCTCCACTCTATCTCAGTGGCGACGAGGGGATCACCTTCTGCATCGTCGTAAATGAAGTCAAGGTGTAGATTATCTGTAGAAATGGGAGAAGCTGGATCAAGTGTCAACGAAGTGATTGAAGGTGCAGTGTTAGCGAAACCAATCGAAACACTTGCATTAGATGCTAAACCAAAATCCAATCCGTCTGAAGGTATTACTGAAACTTTCCAGATATCTGCAGTTCGTGTGTACAGGTGGGATACTGTCAATAAATCATCAAGTTCAGAAATGTGTGCCTCATCCAAATACCACCGAATTGTCGTCCCGGATTCAAGATCTAAATCTGCATCTTCAAACATGTACTGGACAGTTAGATTATCACTTTGAGAAGGAGAAATTGGGGCTATGGTTACCGTATTTGCTATCGGAAGTGCATTTCCAATAACTATGGAACCTATACTCTCGGAGATACCTGAATTTACCCCATCAGAAGGAGTTACAGTAACACTCCAAATCTCTCCCCGAGATAGCATAGATCCAGATACTGTGAGCGAATTCATGGCTTCGGGTACTACAACACCATCACGTTTCCATTCAATTGAGGTCCCAGATTCAGAATCACTCTCAGGATCGTCATACGTGTAAGCCAGACTGAGGCCTGTTAGAACGGTAGGTAGGGTAGGGTTAATCTGAAGATTGGATGCTGTCGGAGGTGAGTTCTGTGAAATTGCTTCAGGGATTTGGATACTGTAACTGTTCCAAACATCATTAGATGTTGAACCGAGTCCATTGACTGCATTACCTGCTCCACTGATAGTGACGGTACCTGTACCTGCACCAGGGGCGGTCCAATCGACACTCCAGTTACGCGATGAACTTGAGGAATGAGTGACTTTTCCAAAATCGATTTTTGCATTCAAACTGGGATTAGAGAAAGTGCCTGCAGTTGAACGCATTGAAAATCCACCTTCGTCACCCGCAACTGTACTAGAGGAGACGGTGATTGACAATGAGTAAGTTGTGCCCGGCGTGTACGAAGTTGGTTGACCTATGACTGAAATCGTGGTTGACGAATCTTGACCCCCATGGCATCCGCAAGAAGTCCCTGTATTACCGTTAGACTGGCTATTTGCTGCTGGTGCTAGAACGACAAACAACAAGAAGACGGCAGTAACCACTGCTCCTGTGCGATTCATCAAGCAGATTTCAGTGCTGGAGGTTATCATCATTCGTCAAAGACGGTAGGTTTAGACCTAATCTCATGGAGCCGTTGCATTCATGGACGGTTTGCAACAGCGCGGAAGTATGAGCAGACCGATTGAGAAGGTTGCTATCGTCGGCGCCGGTAACATGGGGAGCGGAATTGCCCAGAAGACGGCTCAGGAACGATTCGACGTACAGATGGTAGATCGAGAAGAAAAATGGGTTGAACGTGGTCAAAAAATCATCTCAGAATTCCTATCTGAGGCAGTGGATCGGCGTATCTTCTCAGAATCTCAAGTTGAGGATATCAAGGGAAGAATTACTGGAGTTATTGGTGTTGAAAACGTTGCACCAGATACTGACCTTGTGATTGAAGCCGTGTTTGAGGACTTCGATATCAAGTCAGCTGTATTCCATACACTTGATGCAAGCTGTGGCGAGAAAACCATTCTTGCATCCAATACCTCGTCACTTAGTGTCAACGACCTCTCCCAAGCAACTGCTCGTCCAGATCGCTTCGTCGGACTACACTTCTTTTACCATCCAGCTAAGAATCGGTTGGTCGAAGTAATCCCATCCAATGATTCCTCGGAAGATACGGTTGCACGTGTCGTACAATATTGCAAACAACTTGGAAAGGTCGTTATTGTCTGTAAAGACCGTCCAGGGTTCGTCGTGAATCGATTCTTCGTACCATGGCTCAATGAGGCATGCCTCCTAATGGAAGAGGGAGTTGGTACTCCTGCTCAGATAGATGCGGTAGCATGTGAGGCATTCAGTATCGGTATGGGGCCATTCGCGCTAATGAATCTCACAGGACCCCCCATAGCTCTGCATTCCACAGACTATCTTGCAGAGCAGTTGGATACACCCCGATATACAGGAGCACAGAATCTTCGTGACTTGGTGGAAGCAGATGTGAAATGGGAAATCGGAGATGACTATGCTTGCGATAAAGAGGCTGCAACAGTCATTCGGGAACGTCTTCTTGGGACTGTTTTTGCTGTCGCTGCTCAGATAGTCGAGGAAGAAATCTGCTCAATGGAGGATGTAGATAGAGGTGCGAAGGTTGGTCTTCGCTGGGCTGTTGGGCCGTTTGAACTCATGAATGAAGTCGGTGTGTCCGAAGCTCATCGAATGGCTGCCCAGTATACTGCACTACACTCTAGGGATGATGGATTCAATCTCCCTGATTTCCTTGGAACAAAAGCCGAGACTGGACAACCATGGGTGTTTGAATTCGTAGATGCGGAAATTCGTGGGACAATAGCCACTGTTAACATCAATCGTCCCGAGGCAATGAATGCGTTGAATGAGACAGTTGTCGGACAACTGGGCGCAGTTATGGACGCATTGAATCAAGACAATTCTGTTGATACCATCGTCTTGGAGGGTGCAGGGAAAGCATTCGTGGCCGGCGCTGATGTGAAATTCTTTGTCGATCGACTTGATGGAAATGAATTTCCGAAAATCTACGACTTTACTGCCGAGGGACATGCTGTCTTCGAGAAGATCGAAAACAGTCCGAAGACGACTATCGCACTTACTACCGGTCTCGCACTAGGAGGTGGATTGGAACTTGCTCTTGCATGCGACTACCGTGTCGGGACAAGGAGAACACAATTCCGTTTCCCAGAAACAAGTATCGGAATCTATCCTGGACTCGGTGGAACCCAAAGAACTGCGAAGATTTGCGGTCTTCCTGCCGCTCGATGGGCTGTACTCGCTGGCAACTGGATAGGGCCTCAAGAAGCAGCAGATCTTGGTCTATTGACACACTTCGTTGACCCAGCAGATGTTGATTCAACTGTGGAGATGATTGCTTCGACTGGTAAGCCTATCGAGAAGTATGCAGGTCATCCTGCTCGACTCACAGATGCTGTCAAATCTGCTATTGCCTTCTACTCAGACGAGAATGTGAAGGCTATACTTGGAGGTAAGAACCCCGTGACACCAGTTGACGAGGCCTATGCAGGACGCCAAATGAAGCAGATTTCGCGTACTGCCCCTATCGCTCTTCGAATGGCGAGCGAGCTAATTGATATCGCTGGAAAAAGTGAGCTCTCAGATGGTTTAGACAAGGAGCTTGAACATCTGGAAGCTATCTTCGCAACCAAGGATGCATATGAGGGCCTTTCGGCCTTAATCCAAGGTCGTCGACCGTCCTACACCAACGAGTAATAGACAATAATGACAATACTATTCCCTTTGAGGAAATACATACCAGGGTGCACGCCAGTTTGTTACTGCACGGATCATGAATTCTTTAACCGCTGAAATACCATTCACCACCACTTTAGAAGACGATCGAATAAGCGCCCTTCACGCTCTTCCTTAGCCGTCATCTTAGTACTCCAATCATCCATCCAATTCTCCAAATATCGGTCCATTTGTATCACTTCTGAAATTTGCTTCCAGTTTCACACTATACTTGTGCCCGGTACTATATCAATCTATGACTAAACGCGCTGCTACTAGGGTGCAATTTATACACCAAATACTCCTAGATACACCATGGTTGAGCCCTCAATGAGCATAAAATCGGATGATTTAGCATCAATTAAAGCGACAATTGGTGAAGTCAGAAATCATGGTAGCGATATTCGATCGACACTAGAAAAATACAGTGATGATGAAACCCATAATATCGCTTGGGAAGTTCAAGCAGGCGTAGAGGCACTCGAGGTCTTCGGATCACGTTGGACAATTGAGATTCTTGCTGCACTTTACATCGCTGGAGAACGGCGATTCAATGAATTGCGTCACCTCCTCAACGGTATCAGTAGTCGAACATTATCAGACAAACTTCGTGCCTGCAAAAGCGTCGGACTTATCGATCGCATGGTTATCGAAGGGCCGCCTGTCCGTGTCTCGTACAAGCTCACTGAACACGGTATGCACTGTGGCAAACTTCTCAGTCCACTCGTGGCATACATGAAGATCCGAAATGGTGCAATTATCGGAGATGATGTCTGAACATCGAACCAATGGCTTGAAGTTCGTTCGGATTGAAACGTTACACATGCCCCTACTCCGTCAATGGCATCAACGCCATCCTTGGGTCCTTGGCGGGATCATCGGTGTAGCAAGCGGTATCGCTGGATTGGGCTCAAGTCTTACCGGATTCGGCGCTGCTGGGGCTATCAGTTCACCAAGTGATCACTGGGAACATCCGCTGAGAAAGAGAGTTTTATCTCTACTTGAACGAAAGCCTGGACTCCCATATAGAGAATTACAACGTGAACTCAATGCTGCCAATGGTACACTTCGACACCATCTCGATGTCTTGATTGCTGAGCAATCTGTAACCGTTGTTCACGTAAATGGACGATCTTGCCATTATGCAGGTGCACCCGCTCAAATGGAAATCCTATCTGGTATCACGGTAGGGGATGATGACGAACGAGCAGCTGCAATGATGCCCGTGGGTTTGTCCACAGTCCAACGACTCGTAGTGGCTCACCTATGTCGAGATGAGTTACCCCGATCCCAGGCACAGCTTGCCCGTAACCTTGGGCGTTCACGCGCTTCAGTACATTCAGCAATTACTGTTCTCCGTAGACGAGGAATAATGCATAGTAATGAACTCCAACTTGCACCTCATCTTGCAGGGCTAAGAAATGGTAATATCGAATATGATTGGCTGGATGATTCGATTCGAGCTTGAATCAATGTTCGTACGGGCTTCTTCGTCCGAATCCTCTTGAGCCTGACTAGAAAACAAGGTCTGTGTTCATCCTGAAGCTTGAGGAACATCCGATGCCTATTGGCACTGATGACCCTGATGTTCACCTAGCTTGGATTCTAGATTCTCTGGGACTTGTTCGCCGACGAGGGCAGGGGGATTCTGTGGAAGATTCACGCGGAGCTCTTCATCGATTAATGCGAGATCAATTCCTTGCAGAGCCACGAAAGGGATGGGATACGCGGACTCTTCAGGAGGTTTCGGGATTGAGTTCTACTGCATTGCATCATCAACTTGTTAAATTGAGAACAGCCGGTCTCCTTAGTGTCAAAACCGAAGGCGGATGGAAACGTCACTTTGTTCGAAACGGGTCATTACCAAATATGATTGAACTGATTTCTAACCAAGCTTGGACTATATTGAGACAACGCCTAGATGTTCTCAATGACTGTATCATAAATTCTGATGAAAGGATGGTTCTAGATGCATTACAACAGGGTACTGAAGATATTCCATTCCGTATCACTATCGCTGAAGCCGGACCTGTAGAACTAGGTAATGACGACCTTCATTTGCTGATGCAAGATTTTGGTTATACTGGATCACAGGGTCGTATAGAAGATGATTTAGCATCAAGAATCTTTGAAACTCTTTCAAGTTCCTTACGACCGATTACCGCTGATTTCATCATGGAAGAAACTGGTGAAACTCGTACACGAGTACTAGGGATTCTCGATCGATTTCGTGCCAGTCACATGGTTGAACGTGTCCTACTCAAAGATAGGATTCCACACGATGTGTTCGTCGGACTCACTCATCAGTGGACAAGTCGTGGTGAGCAATGGCTGATGGGTCGTGGCGGTTTAGGGCGTCTGGAAGAATCTGTATCCACCACAGTTATCGATGCGCTGGAGAAAGGTGCGCTTACTACCGAGTTGGTCGAAGCAAGCCTTACAGATGTAGGGCTTGAAGCACAATGTCTCCTTGTCAACACCTTAGGTGGACGCGTACCATACGGGTATCGATTCGCTGGAAAGGATGGAGATGCTGTAAAACGACGGATTGAGGATCGAGTTGATCGACTTTTACGACGACTGAAAATGGTTGGTGACTCGCTTCATCAACTCATGTTGTTAGTGTAATGCCTTGCATCGAGGTTTCTAGGAACTCTTCAACAGAAGCAATCAGATCTTTTGCTTCAATAGTACGATGGAGTCGCACACGCATCCCGCTTGCACCAACTATTCCTTTGGTAAACGAAATTGCATGTCTCTTGAGATGATTGTTGCGCCTATCGCCATATGCTTCCTCCGCTAATTCACAATAACGCCGCCATGCCCAGAGTTTGATCGCTGCACGTTCGCCACCAGGTTTGGCCTGTGCTTCTAAATCAGCCCATGGAGCTGGACCAGTAGACCAGCCCAACCCGGATTTTATTCGTCGAAATATGTCTGGATTTCCAATTGCTGCACGGCCAATCATCAGACCAGCCGCATTTGTAACCTCCAAACAATTTCTTGCTGTATCTGAATCAATGACATCGCCATTAGCAACCACTGGAATTGATAATGCATCTACCATCTCCCTAATCTGGTGCCAATCAGCATTTCCTGAATATCGTTGTCGTAAGGTCCTGCCGTGGACGGCTATCCTTAGGATACCTTCAGCCTCAAGTCGATGAGCGATGTCTAGTGCGGTATTTGGCCCCGAACCAGTGCCAAGTCTGACCTTGACACTCACGGGAACATCGCTGGCTGCAATACATGCACGTACCATCGATACTAGTCGATCCGGTTCACCTAGAAGTGCAGCTCCTGCTGAATTTCTACAAACCTTCGGAGCCGGACAACCAAAGTTGAGATCAATTACATCAGCTACAGAAGACAAAGCCCTCGTAGTACCTACCATCTCCTCCTCGACCCCTCCGAAAATTTGTGGAATAAATGGAGATTCACGCGGGTCAGATTCAAGACGACGCCAACTTCGAGCATCATCCCGGTTTAGACCGGCAGCAGCTGTGAACTCTGTTACAGTGATATCAGCACCACACTCTCGGGCAAGAAGGCGGAAAGGAAGATCCGTTACCCCCGCCATCGGGGCGAGGAACAACGGGACGGGGTCCATAGCCGCGGGGAGGGGCATGGGGTCTTGACAGTGACGAAGAATCAGAAGGAGGACTCCCAGTCCTCAATCTGCTCAGCCTTCGCCCAATCCCCATCAGTAACACGGCCTTGTGCCTTGACTACCTCACGGGCAAGTAGCCAGTAAACTAGAGCAAGACTGCGGCGACCCTTGTTGTTGGCCGGGAGAACGAGATCGACAAAGCGAAGCGTATTGTTAGCATCACAAATACCGACTACTGGAAGTCCAGTGTTGACAGCCTCTGAGAGAGCCTGCTGGTCTGCCTGAGGATCTGTCACAATGATGACCTCGGGTTCGATGTAACTACGTAGACGCGGATTTGTCAGAGTGCCGGGGATGAAACGTCCGACGATATGTCGGGCACCAATCGCTTGGGCAAAACGGCGGGCAGGACGCTGCCCATATTGACGTGCACTGACAACGAGAATATTCTCTGGCTTGAAACGGCTCAGAAAATTAGCAACAGTGAGGAAACGACTGTTCGTCTGCTCAAGATCAATCAAATAGAGACCCGTTCCCTCCTGCTTCTCTACCTCAAGAAATGGGGTCATGTGTGCGCTACTCTGTTGGGTTCCAATATGCACGAAATGCTGCTCATACATGTCGCGGGGAATGAGGTAATCGACTTCCATCATGTGACTCAGCAACGCGCCCACTTTCCGCCCATTCATAACCACTTCGCTACGTCTTCTTTCTCTAATTTCCATGTAATTCGGGCCAAGACCTTAGATGTAGGAGCGATAAACTGCCGTCGTGAACCTGTCTGAATCCCTGCGCCGCCCTCTCATGGTGGGCCAAAAAACCGATGATGGTTTTTGGGTAGATTCTGAGGGTAAACCAATTCACGTCTCTGCATCTGATGTAGAACGTTTCGTGTACTGTCCAATGAGCTGGAGGTTGTCCCAAGAGGGTGTTGCAGCCAAAGGAGAAGAGGTCCGCCGTGGTATCGAAGAACATGAACGACTTCACACCATGATTGTTGAAAGGAATCAGGCACGGGAGCAGTTCACGAAGAACCTCGTCATCTGGTCTTGGTGGTTTTCAGTGGTACTCACTCTCGCCGCAGATACAGCTGCGTTCTATTTTGTTCAAGACGGTACAATTGACGACCAAATTGCCAAATCTATCGGAGCCTATCTAGTACTTCTCGCACTCGTTTGGTTACTACTTGCTATCGCTCTACTTTTCCTCCCATGGAGGAAATGGATTGGTTGGGATGAGGAACTTGTTGATGCACCAAAGGCCATCTCAGAAATCGAAGATCATCTCCACCCACTATCGAAACCATGGCGTCTTTCACAAGAAGGGTGGTTCACTTTCGGCAGACCTGAAGCGTTGATTATGTTCGCAGCAGTCGCTTTGAGTCTTCACGGTATTGCTCTGAATTTCGCTGATAATCGAAGTGTAGCAACTTTTGCTCTACTCGTAATCGCCCTTGTATGGACTCTACTCGCCAATACACGGCTACAGGCAGCACTACGTGCAAACCAGAATATCGAGAAAAAGGACGAAGAGATTGGCATGGACGGATTGGGCGAAATCCATTACAGTGATGGAAGAGGAGCTCTTCTCCTTGAAGACCCTGAATCTGGTCTCCGAGGCCGCCCTGACCAGATAACAAAAATTGGGGATGACCTGATTCCAGTGGAATTCAAGACGGGTAGGACTCCAAAAAATCCTCACAAAAGTCATCGCTTTCAGGTATTGGCTTACTTACAACTAATCACAGCAGTTACTGGAAAATCTCCTCCCTTCGGTCTTCTACGATATGGATCAGAATTTGTTCATTCAATAGAATGGAATGCTACTGCCAAACAGGAGATCAAAAACACAATGATCGATATTCAACGCACTATTGTGGAAGGTGGTGCAAAACGTGACCATAAGCGGCCAGGAAAATGCGCTAATTGTTCGCGACGAGAGGATTGCCCCGATCGGATCGATATTATTCAAGCAGAATAAGATCCGTGCACTCTCCATCCTCATGAACCTCATCGAAGTGAACACATGGGCGAGTAACAGTGACATATACTGTGAAGGAATCGTAGACATCTAAGATATCCACAGGTGTTTCGATACCGATACCTTGCGCATCTACAGTAAGTTGCCAATTTCCTGCCTCAAAGGGTGAAGAGGCTTCATTTACGTATCGAAAACGTGTTTGTTCGTAGTTTGATGTTGTCCTTTCTGTCCAAAACGGAGTACCTGAAGGGTATTCTCCAGGCTCCCATAGAGAAGCCTCAGCGTAGCGTACATCAACAAGATCCTGTATGCCAGGGAATGTATCATTCACAGTGTCAGACCATGGGAATGTAGCATCAAAGAGAATCTCGAACTCACTGACCGTGGGATCTATTTGGACATCCGTCTGATTTGTGTATTGTACTGCCTGTGTATTTTGAGTATCGAAAGTGTACGCCCAACCTTCAGTAGATTGTCGATTGTATTCCTCATATTCAGCTCTCATCCCTTCCATCATTTCACGACTTGTGACCAAGCTCAGGCACCCTGGACTAAGCATAATGACTACAATCAAAGATGCGAGGAGATGGCGACGCTGTAGAGCGTTTTTGCGTCTCATCTCATCTCCTCGTTATTTGCCTGTCTGCACTCATAGGGTTCGTCAACGCTACGCTCTGACCCACTCTGTCATCACTCAGGCAATCAGCGAAGAACAGAGCCCCCCATTCAATCCTGCGATTCTTCTGAACTCTCGGACTTGTCCTTCCTTCGTAGACTCCTACGTCGCTTTGGCTTATCTTCAGATTCCTGTGGTTGAGAATCATCTACGAGTCCTTCTGTATGACCTGCTTCTGAAGACAGCGAAGAAAAATCACTTACGCGATCCGTATCAATCTCCTTGCCAACCTGAGAAGATGGATCAGATAGTTCGTCGTAGACGACCTCTTCGCCCGGCATTACACCTTGTTCTCCAGTCAAATCGTAGAGATCTTGACGGATATCTGCATCACTGGCACTCAATTCAACCTCCTCATCTTTGAGTGCACGACGCTTTCCTTTCTCAACAAGGAAAGAATCGAGATCCCGCCCTTCTTCAAGTTGATTCTGTAGTGCTGTCTCGACGATTTCTTCACTCATTTCTTCATCTTCAATTATGGTGGTAGTGCGCTCGTATTCTTCCTCAATACTGCGTATCTGTGCTTCGGCACTCTCCAAGCCTTCTTCCCAATCATCTTCGACTGCATCCTCTGATACACCAAAGTCTTGAATCTGGTCTCCGAAGTCACTAGTGCCGAGAATAATCTCTTCTTCATCTTCTTGCTCCTCTTCTGGCTCATCTTCTGGAACAGGAATTGTTCGGCGTTCCCTTCGCTCATAGTGATCGCTGACCTCCTGTCCTGCACCACAATATGGGCAATGATCCATGGAAGAAGGTACTGGGCTACCACAATTGCCACAATCATGGAACTTTTCGAATCCTTTTCGAAGTCCGAAATCACAGTATGGGCAAGTTTCCTCATCACCTTCAATCTCGCCACCGCAGGCCGGACAGAGATCGAAGGTTTCACGTTCGGTATTCTCGATTACACGACGAGTGAGGATTACTGCAGCAACAAGTGCAAGAATTCCAAGTATACCTAGAACGATGAGAAGCGTGAATCCAAGGGTTCGATTTGCTTCGGTTGGATCTATCTGCTCCTCAGTCAAAGCTGCAACTGTCCAAACAGATGTTTTGGATGGAACGGTTCCATTCAGAGCAATAATTGCAAGTTGTAGGTCTCCCACTTGTGTAGGTGTAACCTCACAAGTCACAATGTCATTATCACCTACTTGAGGAAAATTAACCACAATTGTTCCAAGATCACTACCAGTTAATTGATCCCTACAAACAAAGGTCTCGACACCTGATCCTTCCTGAGCAGTAACCGTGACTGAATATACTGCAAGTTCATTGGGCCGCAAAGGAGGATCAACACTCCAACTCTCATCCGATAGGAAGCGAATCTTGAGATCGCTCACTAATTGAACTAAACCAGTAGCAGTATTATCCTCTGTGGATGAATCGTAACTGTTACTGTTTGCAACCCATGTAGCAGTGAAAGGGATCTCTCTGGTGATGTCACCACGGGCAACTCCACTGAACTCAATACTAATGCTTCCTGATTCTGTGGCAGATGGTGCTGGAATTGATCGCCCTACAGGTGTGAGTGGTTCCCCATCAAAAGTTGCAGTCATCTCACCAATAACAGTCAACGATCCAACATTCTGTACACTTACTATGAAAGTGACAGGGTCACCGTCTTTCGCTTGTTGAGGAGAAGCAACTGCTAAGGAGGAGACCACGACATTGGGTTCAGGATAGAGGATTATTGAGAAGCTCTCCGTATTGTCAAAGGTGCTAATCTCTTGAAGCGTTCCTGAAGCGTCGATTATTGCATCAAGCATGATTTCTCCCTCGGTCTCGAGGAACATGGAATCATTCAACGTAGTAGACCAAGCCGAGGAAGATTGGCCGTCGGCGAACTCAACCGAAATAAAGTGGACGAGAGGACCATCGTTGGCATGCTTGAACTGCAAAGGTACACTAGCAGAACCTGAACCACCTTGACGAAGTATCGTACCCGAGAGTGACCATGGTCCTGTGAGAGCACTACTGGAAGAATCAACAAGCACACCTGAATCATCGTGGAAAAAATTAGGAGGGCTTTGAATGACTAATTGAGTTGTTTGTTCATTATCATCGGTTTGTGATTCTTTTACACCGTCATTCTGATTGCTGTTAACGACGACCGTTAGTGCAGAATCTGCGGTTGGAGCGCTCATGGTTCGATTAATCCAAACTGATTGACCAGGGGACAGAGGTGCCACTGGATATTCGCTTGGACTTGTCTCACCAATTGCGAATGAAATGCTATTCGCAGCGGCGGATGCGCCTCCAATATTATCCACACGAACATTCGCACTAAACGAGTCGCCCGGGTAATATGGACCAGGGGGATCAACTAGAAGTGAACCAATAACCAAATTCGGACGATCTGCAACAGTGAATGTCTTTGATTGGCTCGCGGCAATCCCAGCTGACGAGAAATCAACTGTGATGACCATTGAACCCGCGGAAGTCAAATCCGTCACAGTCTGAGTTGTAGCTGTACCTCCTGCAGCAACCGAGATGAATGACCCCTCATGGATCTTGGAAGTACCCTTGCTAAGCTCCCACCATACTGATGCTGTCTCAGTTCCCGTATTGTGGATAGTAATCTCGACAGTAACCGATGCACCATTCTCAATATTACCGAGGATCTCAATATCTGCTTCATCTACAGAAATATCTCCTGCAGATGATGCAACAACCATGCCTAGAACAGGACTGAAAAGGAGAATGGTCACAATGAGAGCGGGTCTCATGTTGCACGATGGGGCATCGGGGCACTTCAACGCTCCCGCTGCGTTCAGCGTGAAAGGATTGAAGGGCGTGCGCTTGTACATGTGGGACGTCACATGCAACGTATCGCCCCATCCATCTTCCTCGTGGCCTTGATGCTTCTGAGCATTGGTACGACTAGTGTAGGCGCTACAGACGCTAGAAGTGGCCAATTGGACTTCGTGAATCCTCCAGAGGTAAACGAAGTAATTGGAGGGATTCAAACAATTCAGGTTGTCAATATTGACGGATTGGATTCCGTACTTGTTGAGGTGGAATATAACGGAGCTTGGTCTGAAATCGATAATCTCACAACAACTCCTTGGTCAACCAATTGGGATACTAATGGACACGACGATGGCGATTACCGTCTCCGTATTACTGGACATCCCACTGATGGCAGCGCAAATGTGATTGTAACAACTGGAATATTCGTCATCGACAATGCTGCTCCTTCATCACTTACTTTTACTGTCGACGACGCGACTCTTGGTGACGGGTCTAGCACCTCGAATCGTGCCTGGTTCAATATCGAAGCGAACAGTGTCATGACCTTCCGATGGTCTGCATCCGACAGTAACCTTGAGAAAGCGGTTATTACATCCACCCCGGGTACTGGAAATCCACCATCTGATGGTCCAGGTGCACTTCTAAACCGATGGTCTTGGGCTCCAGGCGATCTTGAAGAAGGAACTCACGATGTCGTCCTAACCGTTCATGATGAAGCAGGGAACATAGCGACTAGAACCTTGTATCTCGGTATAGATCGAAGTGGACCGAGTATCGGAACCCCTGCTTTCTCCGTACCAACCGAAACATGGACCGACCAATCCTTCGTCACTGTAGGTGGTGTCTCTTCAGGAGCTACTGACTCAGGAGGTAGTGGGATTGACTATTACGAATGGCGTGCAGGTAATGATGCATGGTCAAATTTTGGAAATGGAGCTATTACCACTCTTCCACTAACTGAAGGGCAAGTCACCATGAGTTTTCGAGCTGTAGATAGACTCGGTAACGCCGGCAGTACAACCGATCATGAGTTCTGGACCGATCGTACTGATGCGGTTTCAGGTGGATGGTCAGTACCTGAAATTACTTCCAGGACAATGACCGATGTTACAGTTTCACTTCTAGCAACAGATATTCACTCTGGCCTCGATGCAGGTAACACAACTCTACGCTATGGTTTCGATAGAGATGGGGCTGGAAGTATTCCCGATATCACTAATCGTTGGTTGGATCTTGGTACGGGGATGAATGCAACTCTTTCCTCTGGTGCGCCATCAGGTATTGACTGGAGTACAAAAGAAGGTGATTGGCTTGCTCTATCAGCTGTGATGGTTGATGTTGCAGGAAATCAAGTTATCAGCCCGCCAACTTATGTGCGCGTTGTACCAGGAATCGATTTCACCCTTGAAAATGTCAACGTCGATCGGCTGATTGTCGCTGCAAATACAGGTGACCAAATCAACGTCACAGGGACGGTCGTATCCAACCAGGTACATACAGGATCTCTCTTAGTCAGACTTGAGATGGCCCCTAGTGATCGAACCTCAGATACTAATTGGACAGTGCTTGAAACTCGTACACTTGAAGCAGGAGATCTCTATCAAATGCGAGCTGAGCTCGAACCATTCAATGTCCAACTTCTGGCTGCTGGAGAGTATGACCTTAGGCTAGTCGTAGATCCTGATGACACTATTCCTGAGAAAGATGAAGGTAACAACGAAGAGTATCTCATGGTTAGTGGTGCTCGGCCTAGAACAATCGAAGCTGTATCTGGATTCATGCCAGCATTGATTCTGATTGTTCTTGTCGCTGGTTGGATGGCTTGGAACATGCGGCCGAGTAAGGACGAAGAGTGATTCACTCCTCCTCATATCTTACCAATTCATCCTCTGCAAGTTGCATCATCTCTGAAATAGCATCCTGATCCTCTGGGTTAACCTGGATTCCTTTGAAGCGCCGCTGATTTCGTCGTTCCCGTGCTGCCGCAAGTCCTGGAACCAGTTCATCGAATCCAGCGGAAGTAGTTCCTTGACGCTCCTTATGCATAGGAAGTGTCTGACGTTCAATCTTCTGTCGCCGCTTTTCTTTTTCTAGGAACTTCAGAACAGTACCATGCTCCGCCCCTCCAAGAAGACGTTCGATCGCTGCAGAACCAACCGCTAGTGATTCAATTTCACCAATTACAAGGATAGTAGATCGATAAACAACAATCTCAACACCACTCAACTCTTCCACAAGTTGTCGGATGCGGCCATCTCTACCAATCACACGTCCTCGCATGCGCTTAATCTGATTGGGTTGTTTTCCCACCCACTCTCTAATATCATACATTCGAAGGTGAACATCGTCGTCTAACAACTGAATAGCCCTCTGAGGAGACATGCCTCGTCCTATCGCACGGATTAAATCTGGCATCTTTAGACGAATAATGGGGTCACTATCATCGCCCCATTCAGCAGATATTTCGCCACTATCTGAATCGATATGCAGTTGGCATCCAGCCTCCTCCTCGATAGCCCGCTTAGTGTCTCCACCCTTGCCAATTAGGACACCGATACGATCCTTGGCAATCCGCGCAAGCAACTCCATCGAGTATCCGTCCTCGGCCAGCCCACTTGAATCCGATGGAAATATCAATGCTCAAGAATACGAAGTAAAGTATCCTCAAATTGTGCATCTACACCAAGACGATTAGCCCAACGGCAAACATTCCTCACATCACGAATTAGAAATTCCTGCGCATTCGGATGTGCAGTCTTCACCGCTTGACCAACATCGATAATCCAAGGCTCATCATCATGCCACAGAACATTATACTCCGAGAGATCTGCATGCACAATCTCAGCAACATTCCAAGATACTCGCATGAAATCTACGAGTTCATTGAACACAGCTTCTGGATTATGAAGTTGAATATCACGAATACGAGGGCTTGGGCCTTGAGGCGTTCCTAGGTACTCCATTACGAGTACGTTTCGATACACACCATAGGCTGCAGGTACCTGCAAACCACAATTCTCCAGCCGCTTGAGATTACGATGTTCCTTACGTACCCAAATAGTTACCAGTTCACGATGTCGACGACTTAATCCACCAAATCGTGGGTCACCCTCGATGTATTTTGTTAGACTCTTGAAGACCGCATTTGTAGTGTGGAAAATCTTCACTGCACGAGGTCCATTCGGACTTGTAGCGTAGAATACATGCGCCTCTTTACCACTAGCAATTGGAAATTCGATTGTATCGACTTCCCCCTGACGCATCAGTTTGTAGATGGCTAAAAGTGTGGACCTGTCAAAGACTTGATCGAATACTCGACGATCCACCCATTCATACTGCCCTTTGCCGAGTACTCCATCAAGACGATGTTCAATCTCCTGAAACATCCTCTTCATCTTGGGTTGTTCCATCCATTCGGTAGCATACCCGCCTTCTCCATGCATCTCCTTCGGGTCAATCTCTTCGAGTTCATCCTCGAAGGAATCCTCGTCGTCCAAGACTTCACCTCATCCAAAGAAGGAATCGATGTCCATGTCATCATCGTCATCATCGAAGTCTGTATTCTCGATTGACTTAGAATGCTCAGGAGTAGGGGGTTCTTCATCTACCACATCTGGAATTTCTTCAATCTCAGAATCAACGACATCATCACCATCTGGAGAGTCAAATAGAGAATCATCTTCTTCTTCATCATCTTCATCTCCGAAGATGCCATCATCATCATCGTCGGATGATGCAAATATGCCGCTATCATCTCCAATATCAACGGGATCATCACTGGTACCGAAAACATCGACAATGGAAGGAAGCTGGCCCTTCCGAGATAGGTACATTGCTTGAGTCTTGGAATACCGGGTGATGACATTCGCACGATCGTCCTGATATTCCCATGGCTGCACCACAATTAGGTCCTCTTCACGGACCCATTGTCGACGACGCATCTTACCAGGGATTCGCGCAATACGCACTTCGCCATCTTCGCAAATTGCACGGACTCGACGCCCTCCAAGCATCTGATCAGCAATGGCAAACATCTCGTTTACCTTGCGTTTTGGAAGTGGGACTCGGATACGACTGGTACCTTCTCCAGACTCCATCTGGGCGAGGAGTTCCTCGTCCACCTTCTCTTCACGACGACGGCCCATCTAACTCCGCCTGCAGCCCACCCAATAAAAACAGGCACGGTCAAGAGGGGACTTCAGACACGCAGTAGTTCCTGTGCTGCCATAGTTGCCATATCGACAAGTGTCTGGCTGAATGGTCCGAGTCCCGCAAGGACAGTCAAGAACAAACAAAGGATTACTGCGATGCGAATCATTGGAGCTTCTGGAAGAGGTCGAATCGAACGTGGGGTTTCAAAGAACATAACCTGCCCAATTCGCAGATAGTAGAATAGTGACAAAGCGCTGTTGACTGCCATCGCAACAGCTAGCCAGAACACCCAATGAACACTGGATAACCATTCGATTGCGCCTCCCGCAGAAAGTGAGCCACTGGCGGTACTAGCCGTCACAATACCATCAATCACAAGGAATTTGGACAGGAAGCCAGACAGTGGAGGAACACCAGCAAGGGCGAGCATAAAGACAAACATTGCAGCCGCCATAATTGGATCCCGTCGGCCAAGCCCGTAGAGAGATTCCATCTTATTCGCATCGTCACCCTTCATCTCTGTAAGAGTGAGAACAAGGAATGCGCCTGACTTGAAGAAGGCCAAGACAAGGAGGTGGAAGGCTACGGCCGTAATCAGAAGACGAGAAGTCGCTGCACCAGCCATGCCAGATCCAAGTGCTGCTAAAGCCGCGAGAAGGTATCCTGCGTGAGCAACGCTAGAGTATGCAAGCATCCGCTTGGGATTCTCTGTGGAAAGGGCAGCAAGGTTACCCCATGTCATTGTAATGACTGACAAGATACCCACCAAAAGAAGCCAAGTTGCTTCGGTTCCATACTCAGGCATTGCCATAACAACAAGGACACGAACTAGGGCTGCGAAACCCATTGCCTTTGAGGCAGTTGCAAGGATTAGTGCCATTGGAGCAGAGGTTCCTGAATAAGCATCAGGAGCTGCAAAGTGGAAGGGAACTGCGCTAATCTTGAAGCCAAACCCAACAAGTACCATACCAAAACCGATAGCAGCCAATGGGTCAACTGAATCCATTGCCTGCCAGGTCGCAGCAAGGCCATTTGGCCCTACCAAAGAAAGCGAAGCGGTTGCATAGTTCGAAGCCGAGCCACTCCAAATGTAAAGCAATGACATACCATACAGAGTAATCGCACTCGCAACGGACCCTGTCAGGAAGTACTTCGTCGCGGCTTCGCCACTTGTCTCATCCTCTTTCATGAATGCTACAAGGACGTAGATGGCGAGAGATGCAAGTTCAAGCCCAATGAACAACAAGAACAGATGAGTCGAAAGTGCAACGATGCTCATTCCAAGTGCGACAAAGAGAATGAGAAGGTGGAAATCACCCTGACGACGGTTGTTTAGAAGACGACGAATAGCATGAATTCGAGTCGCTCCAGTGTCGTCTGGATGAGGCGCCTTTGCATCAACAAAAGCAGGCATGCGATTTATCATCGCCGCTGTTCCTAGTAAAAGTGCAAAGAAGAAGATCGTCGTGAACATTCGACTGTAAGGATCTGACCGAAGGATGTAGTCCGAACCAAGACAACCCTGCTGAATTGCACCACTAGCAGATATACAGACATTGACGAGTTCATGACCGTCGACAAATGTCATCAAACTCGCTGCCATGCTGAGCAGTAGAACGAACATCGAAATCACACCTGGAATCAACGGATCGCTAGTCATCGTAAACCTACGACCACCTAGGAACACTGGAATTCGGAACTTTGTCATCGGAATGCGAATCGTTGCATTGCCTAGATTAGGCACTACAATCAGGAGGACAATACCAATGAGAATCGTCATCTCAGGACGAAGTACCTCACCTAATAGTGGACTAGCTAAAAGCGGTGATTCAATGTTCATGGAGTCACCTCCAACTGGGTCAATGCATCGATGAGCACCTCGCTCACCAAACCGCTACTCCAATTCGACATCATATCGAAGAAGATTGCTGGAAGGATTCCGAAAAGAATCGCAAGACCACCGAGAATGAACATACCTACATTCTCGTGCCACGTGATGTCACGTGGTTCCTCGCCATGCATCGTGTCGGGTAAAATACCACGATGTGGATCACTACTTTCGAAGATTGTTCGTTGCATGGACCATAGGTAGTATGCAGCAGTCAGAATGAGGGTCAAAGCAGGAATGAGTACCCACCATCCAAAGGTCATCCAGAATGCAATCATAATTGCAACCTCCGCAACGAATCCTGCAAGAAGTGGTAGACCCAAACTAGCCATCCAGCCAAGCATCATGTGTCCAGCCATGAATGGGCTATGATGGGCAAGGCCTCGCATTGAGCCGATTTCAAGAGTGTGATAGTGGTGCTTGAACGAGCCGCATACAGCAAAGAGAAGCGGCGATATTAGTCCATGAGCGAACATCATGAACAGGGCACCTGCGATACCAAGCGGTTGCATAGTTGCAATACCAAGGAAGATTAGGCCCATGTGAGAAACTGACGAATATGCAACCATTCGCTTGAGGTTTGTTTGGCCCAGACATACCCATGCACCGTAAAACAAACTGGCCATCCCAAGGAACACTAAAAGTGGAATCATGGTTATTGTTTCCTGCGGGAAGAAAGAGACCGCGATGCGTAGGAAGCCGTAGGCGCCCATCTTTAGCATAACACCAGCGAGAAGCATTGATCCAGCAGTAGGGGCCTGGACGTGCGCATCAGGTAACCAAGTATGAACTGGAACGCTCGGCATCTTAGTTGCGAATCCAACCAACAAGAGCAGGAAGACAACCATTCTCAAACCAGCTGATTCGATTAATGTCGATTGTTGCATCAAGGAAACCATGTCAAAATGATGACCTGTCAAGGTGCCAGTAAAACCACCAGCAGGAGCGCTATGGAAGTATACGATTAGGATGCCAATAAGCATCAAGATGCTTGCCGAGAAGGTGTAAATGAAGAATTTCATTGCAGCATATCGGCGATCTGAACCACCCCAAACAAGAATCAAGAAGAACATCGGAACGAGAGTCAATTCCCAGAACGCATAGAACATGAATAAGTCAAGAACGACGAATACACCAAGCAATGCACCTTCCATAATCAGAATCAAACTGTGGAATTGCGCACCCTTCTCTGCATCCCACTGCACGAGCATTGAGAGAGGAATTAGCAACGTCGTCAACCAAACCATTGGATAGGAAAGTGCATCAATTCCGATATGCCAAGTAACTCCGATACTGGAAATCAGAGATACAGGCGTATTTTCGAGAATATATGCATTCTGCCCACCGAAGTTTCCTGCAGCCCATGTGTCAAGCCAATCCGTCTCAAACCCAATCTGAGTTGCAAGAAGGAAGAGAATGATAGCGATACCAAGATTCGCGTAACGAATCAGATCAGTTGCCTTCTCCTTGGCCTGGTTAGGAACTATCTCGTGAAGGAAGAGGAGCATGAGGCCAGCAGCAAGCGGGGTCAAAGTAAGAATCTCTAAAGAATTCAAACACTCACCCCCAGTAGAATGAAAGTAATGCTCAATGCGCCTACGGCTGCATACAAGATGTAGTCTCGAGCGCTCCCTGTGGTAAGTAATCGAATTCGCTGACTCGCACCCTGAGAACCATGTTCAACACCCTTCACAATACCGTCTATGACACGCTTGTCAAACCAAGCGTTAAACCGTGAGAATGGCAACAAAGTTCTACGGATTATCTCATCATATAGATCATCGATGTAGAGGCGATTATCTAATGCTCTGGCAAGTGACGAAGAAGCCATCTTGGAAGCATCCATGCGATTCGGCCTACCTGAAAGGTTGACCAACCACCCTACAAGTGGGAAGGCTTTAGCTCCCTCTTTAAGTGAACCACCATGGACACGCATAGCGAACCATGGTCCAAGCAAAAAGGCGAGTGCGATTGTTGTGTAACCAACAGCCATCAGTTTCGGATCTGAAGGCAAGAAAGCATGTTCAAGAGCGTAAACAAATGCATCAATCACCGATGGATCATAATTATTCGGATCGTACAACTTTAACTCGTCATACTTGCCACCGAGATACTTCACTACACCAAACATCGACAATAGAAGACCTGTGAAGGCCGTCACAATCGATAGTGTCACGAGTGGAGTCTTGATCCAGGGCGTAGTCTCATGGACATGATCAACAACATCTGATTTTGGTGCACCGGCAAAGGTCATCATCCACATACGAGTCATGTAAAAACCAGTCATACCTGCCGTCATGAGGACTAGTAAAGCAGGTCCAAGCATCAGAGGCTCGTTCTCAAAGAATGCCTTCCAAGTATAACCGACGATTCCTTCCTTAGACCAGAATCCTCCAATCAATGGAATGCCAATGATTGACATTGATCCGAGCATCATCGCAGTTGAAGTGACTGGAAGATGAGCTGCTAGGCCACCCATGTTGCGCATATCTTGAGGATCGAAGTCGTCATGACCTCCATGAGATTCGACACGACCTCCAATCAAGAAATCCATCATGTAAGAGTCGAGTTCAATTGGATCGATCTGGCCGTCATCATTACGATCCATTGCAGCAATCATAGCATTGACAGCAGATTCCTCTTCAACGATTCCAACACCCATGAGGCCGGAACGAAGTTCGTCAAGGTCAAGAGTGCGACTATCATCAACGTCAAGGGCAGAGAAAAATTCTCGAAGAGTCATACTTTCACTCCTTAAGTGCTTGACAAGAGCAACAAGAGCCTTCGGAACTTCACTCAAATCATCACCTTCATCGTGACCATGATCATCATGATGCAGATGGTCATGTGCATGATGAACCTCATGAATCACAGATCCTGAAGCCATGAACAGCATACCCTTTGCCATTGCGTGGTTGAACAGATGGAAAAGAGAAGAGCCAAGCACAATGATACCAGCTGTATGCATTGCATCACCATCTTGGTTGAGGAACCACAAGGCTGCACCTAAACCAGTGAAAATGTAGGCTAATTGACTCATTGTAGAATATGCGAGTACTTTCTTGATATCGTTCTGAACGAAGGCAATGCCAGCTGCCATGAATGCAGTAATTCCGCCAACCCATGCAATCAGGATACCTATATTCTCAAGTCCCGCCAAACCTCCATGAGCGACATCGAAGAATGGAACCATTCGAGCAACTAGATAGAGTCCTGCATTCACCATTGTTGCAGCATGGATTAGAGCAGATACCGGAGTAGGACCTTCCATTGCATCAGGCAGCCAGACGTGAAGTGGAAACTGAGCCGACTTACCCACTGCTCCAATGAAGAGCATGACTAGAGCCCAACCAAGAAGTTCGACATCGACAAGTGCCCCATTGACGCCAGTAGAGGGGTCATCAAAAACGACAGCGAAATTGAGTG
The DNA here is from genome assembly GCA_002712285.1 of Methanobacteriota archaeon. Classification (GTDB taxonomy): domain Archaea; phylum Thermoplasmatota; class Poseidoniia; order Poseidoniales; family Thalassarchaeaceae; genus MGIIb-N2. Next base: position 5,504 of record PATC01000039.1, on the reverse strand, counting down.
AACCGTAGATTCTGTATAGAATTAGAAGACCAACCATCAGGAAAACATCTCCAACGCGTGTTGTCATGAATGCCTTCTTTGCCGCAGAAGCAGCACTAGGTTTCCAGTAATAGAATCCAATGAGTAAGTAGGAACAAAGACCCATGATTTCCCAGAAAATGAACAGCCAGAGGAAGTTATCTGCAAGCACCATGCCGAACATACCAGCGGTGAAAAGAAGATACTCTGCAAAGAAACGATGATTTCGATTCTCATTAATCTCGTCAGTAGTCATGTAACCAATTGCAAACCAACAGATTAGGAAAGTCAGGAATGTAGCAACGAAAAGCAACATCAAGGTGACTTGGTCGATCCAGACGCCAAAGGTGATGTCCTCAAATCCAGGAACAAGCATCCATCCAGTCTCAGTATGGGCCAAAACATCGAAAGAAATCCAACTCAGTAGATTTACTGCAGTGTCTCCAGACAGTTGCGCTGAACCACATAGATGGTCAACGAGTACCCATATTCCAACGCCAAGTGTTACTGTCATTGTCATTAGGGCGGGAATCCCCCCTTCCTTCAGTGTGTTCTTCCAGAATGCATGTCCATTCCATACTTGACCTACGATTAGGATAATTGGGAATGCGACCATTGGGGCTGCAATAATGAGGAACGACCACTCGGCCGATCCATCTCCACTACCGAACGCAAGACCCAATGGGATCAATAGCGCGGGTAGCAAGAATACTAGAAGACGAGATTCGTTCTGCGTTTCTCCCATCTTAATCACCTCAGTGCTTCAACAAATCAACTTCATCGAGGTTGATTGTCTCCCTAGTGCTATACAATGATAGGAAAATTGCGAGTCCAACAGCTACCTCGGCAGCAGCAATTGCAATTGCAATCGAAATGAAGACCCATCCTTCGACATTACCTGTCTGCATCGAAACAGCTACGAAATTCAGATTCACCGCATTCAACATTATCTCGATACACATCAATACGATGATTGCGTGCTTACGAGTAAAAGCGCCCGCAAGTCCGATGAAAAACAGAATAGTGGACAGTCCTGCGACATATCCTGGGTCAATCATTCCTCTTCACCTCCAGTGAGATTACGGGCTTGTTTTGCCCATTCGTCTCGCTTAACTCGGCCAGGGAAGAACTCGATTGCAACGTTGACTTCCTCTTCTATTTCAGAGGTCATGTTGGCCAATTGACTAAACTTGTAGATTCCAAGCGCATTCAATTTCTCAGCAATGAACGGTCCAATGCCCTTGATTTCTTGCAAATCGTCGGCTTCAGAAGCACTTGCAACACCAAGAGTGCCGAAATCAATTGTCTTTCTTTTCTCAGCAACACGAATGAGTTCTTCTTCCTTCTTTCGAGCCTTCTCATCAAGATTTTCTAAACGCTTGCGACGTTCTTCGATTTCCTTGTCCATGCGAGCTTGGTCTTCAGCGGCTTCATCCTCAGCCTGCTCAGGCTGGGTCTCGACTTCGACATCTACATCTTCCTCTGCAACCTCAGGCTCTTCTTCTGCTTCTTCCTCGGGCTTAGCGGCTTCAATACTGAGTAGGGCAATATCGAGTTCTGGAAGGTCTAACTTTCCGTCTCCATTCAGGTCCATCTGAGAAACTAAAGCATCGATATCCCAAGGAGGAAGGTTCGCAATCTTCGCTTTAGAGAGAGCAATTTGAAATTCCATTGTATCAACTTCGCCGGAGTCATCGAGATCAATAGACCGGAAGAACTGGAACACAGTTTGGCCCTTCTCAGCGAGGTAGTTTGCAAGCAAAGCAAGTTCGTTGCCAGAAGCCTTGTCCATAGCTTTAGGTGAAAATCCTCGCTTACTTGGTGCTGATGCGACTTCAATATCGCTCTCGTTCCAGACGAGATTTTCAAGACGCTCATCACGAACTAAGTAAGATGCACCAATCATCGCCATAGAGAGAAGAGCACCCAATACGAGTAGTGCAAGTGACCAATCGACCATGAGCACATCCGCAAAATGAGCTGTAGGAGATGTCATTTCTGCCATTGGAGCATCCCATCGCGAAGCATCGACAAGAATTCTCATCAAGTAGAGTCCAAGTATGATAATACCCGCTCTAGCAGAATTTCCTAGTGCGCGCATCATTCAAAATCTCCCTCCATAATCTGACGCCTAGTGAGCATCACACCGAACTGAACAACTAACATAACACTGCCAAGATATACGAGAATCTGAATGGCGGAGAGGAGTTCAGCCCCGGCCAATACAAACACGCCAGCTACAGCAAAAAAACAGAATGTCAACGAGAGCATTGAATGCGCTACTCGATTAGCGTAAACGCAACCCAAAGCCCCCATTATTGCAATTAGGCTGAAGATTCCAAAGGTGATTAACTCACCATCAATAGCCATTCTTAGGCCTCCGCTTCAGTATTCTCCGGCTTACTTCCCGCTTGCTGCTTGGCTTTGCTAGCTTTCTTAGCGGCTTTTTCTCTCTTTGACCTCTCTTTAGCCGCTCTCTTAGCAAGCTCTCTATCCACGGCTTCTTTGTGGACAACTGGAAGTACTCTTGTTCTCGATGCATCCATCCATAGGTCGTTACGTGTCATTCCAGACATGCCATCGTATTCATTGGTCATGAAGAAGGAATTGAAGGGACATGACTCCATACATAGTCCGCAAAACATGCATCTACCCAAATCGATTCGACCTGACACAATATCCTGTTCTGCTGGAATCATGCCATCCAAATCAACTGACTCAACTTTACCAGTTTCTTGCCAACGAACAGAAGCAGTGTTACCATTCAGATCGATTATCTCAGCAAAATCATATTGTTGGGGTGCTGATTCATGCGCTGTCTCCAAAGAAAATGTGTTTTCAATATCCTCAAAATCATCTTTCTTCTGAGCAAGATATCCGCCTTCCATAAATTCAACCGTGCTCAATCCTAAGTTTTCATCGGAAGCGTCGGGCATGTCCAGTACATTCACTCGAACCTCAGATTCCATGTGCAAGCAATCATTTGGACATGCTCGAACACATGCCTTACAAGCTGTGCATGTTTCCCAAACAACACCGATTCGACCGTTGTAATTGTTAGGAACGAATAGCCATGGCTCAAGATCTTCTAGTCTTTCGTATGGATACATTACTGTAACTGGCCGAGAAAGCGATTTAACGAAATGGCTGGTTTCACGATCAGCAGCATATAGCCGTGATTCCGTTTCGTCGTCATTGATTCTGTCAGCCGACCTTTCATCCAGCATTCTAGCTTCCTTTCCGTGATACCCAGAAGAAAAGAACTTGGGGCCAATCACAGGGATAGTTCTGAGAGCAGCTCGCAATGTAATCCACATCGGGCGGACCACAAGATTACGAAAGTTCGGAGTTGCCCTTGGGTGATACGCCATTTTTAATCCTCCATATTCATTCTAGCCCCAGGTGAAGCCTTGTTAATCTCACTGACGTGGTAGGGACGTCTTTGCTCAGCAAGAGCATCCTCATCTTCATCCATTACTAAGACGACAAAAAGTATGATTGATACAATCGTAATCAAAACGGGTACAATTATCGGCCATGAACCGCCATCATATACCCCTAGCCTCAGCCATATACTCAATCCTAATTGGATTACAGACAACGGCAACAGGTATCTCCAACCGAATTCCAGAATTTGGTCCGTCCTAACACGATGTAGGGACGCACGAACCCAAATGAAGAAACCGAAAACAAGCCATGCTTTCATCAACAACCAAACTGAATGAGGAATAATTTGGAAAATGAACTCAAAAATACCTCCAATGATTGGGATATTGATTAATGAGTCCTCAAACGGAAATTCCCATCCACCCAAGAAAAATAATGCGAATAAAAGACAGGCTGCTAAGGCCCGTAGATATTCAGATGCGAAGAGTAGGCCCCACCTCATTCCACCATATTCCGTCCACCATCCCTCTACTAACTCGGCTTCTGCTTCGGGCATGTCAAAGGGTGTACGCTCAACTTCAGCAATCATTGTAATCAAGAATAGGGCTGCTCCTAAAGGCATTAAGAAAATGTTCCAAACACTGCCTTCTGAACTATTCATCTGGAATTCTGCAATTTCGATTATATTCAAACTGCCACTAAGAACTGCAATTCCAAGAACGGTAATGAGAAGAGGGATTTCGTAAGCTGTTAATTGAGCGGCACTACGCATTCCACCAATCAGAGTATACTTGTTGTTTGATGCCCATCCTGCGAAAAACACGCCTAATGGTGCAATGCCAAAAATTGCCATCATGTAAATCAATGAAAGATCGGGATTAGCCGCATAGAGAGTTGGGCCATAGGGTATGAATGCGAATACTAGCAAGGTAGTGGATATAATGATGAAAGGTGCAACTTCGTAAGTTACGCTATCTGCATCTCGGGGAGGCATGTGTTCTTTTATCGCGAATTTTGTGAAATCTGCAAAATTGTTAATCATGCCTGGCAGAGCCCACCACCAACCAGCATAACTTCGATTTCCAACTTGTGTTACCTTTGGATTGCTTGATTCATTTCCAAAATTATTCCATAGGAAACTATTGACCCAACCAATGGGTATTCCGATACCAAATGGCAAACCTTTCCACCATTCTACTCGGATATTACCTTCACCAGTCCACAAAGACCGTATTGCAATTGTTGAACCACGATGATCCATCAATCTAGCAATGAGTTTGCGTTCCATCCATACAGGGCCAAGAACTGAAAGCATAGTAACCACGAAGATGATGGCAGCCATAGCAAAAGCAGCAGCAAAGTCACTCAACCAATATTTCTGTTCCCAAAATCGGGTCATACCTACAGTGTAATCCATGGTCTGTTCAGCCAACCACGATACTGCGCCTCGAACATCGAACCAGTCTGTTTCAACCATGTTATCACCGGTCCGTCTCCCCGATGCAAGGATCGAAACTGCCCATGATTGCAGGGACATCTGCAATTTTGTAACCTATCATGCATTTTGCAGCATATGGAATTGTAATGAACATGGGGGAACGAATGGATACACGGTATGGATTCTTGCCTCGCGCATCTCCTCCACCTACAATGTAAAACAAAGATTCACCTCTTGGATCTTCATAGTGGTGGAAGCCAGTTTGACCATCACTTGCCCTCGATGCAGCCTTACCCAATAGCGCAGGATCTCCTGGCTCGTGATATGTATCAGCGCCACCTGGGATTCTATCTAACGCTTGGAGTACGAGATCCGCGGACGTTTTCATTTCATCAAGTCTCACACGGTAGCGATCGTAACAATCAGCACCCTTTACCGATGAACGCTCTACTGACGGAGTCCAATCTAACTCATCGTAGACGGAGTATGGGTGAGCCCATCTGACATCGTAATTTACTCCACCAGCTCTAAGATTCGGGCCGGTGACACCGTGATTCACCATTTCTTCAGGTTTTGCATAACCAACTCCTTGAGTCCTAATCAAAAATATCGTAGACTCGTCAAGGAGGGCTTCATACTCGTGTATTCTTTCTAGGAAAAG
>PATC01000038.1 GCA_002712285.1 Methanobacteriota archaeon | reverse complement strand
GAAGAAAATGTCCGATGATCCAATTGTCACCGGGTGAACAAGAGCAGTTAGGCCAATAGATAGCAGTGGGTCTGTAATATTCGAACCGATGAGGGTCCCGATGGCGACACCTTTGGAGTGTCTCGCGGCAGTTAGGGCAACTGCGAGTTCTGGTAACGAGGTCCCGATAGCCGTAATCGTGGCTCCAATAAATGATGGCGGGATAGACATCGCTCCCGCGATTGTAGTAGCTGAATTCACTAGCACAGTAGCAGACCATATTGCAAGAGATAGGCCTACGACTACACTTGCTAGTAGGGCGAAATCATTCGTTTCGATGACTTCAGGCTCACTTCCTGGACTCTTGAGTATGAGTTCATCCTCTCTGATGTTGTCTCTCTGATGAATCAGATTCACGAGATACATCAGATACACTAGGCAGAGAATTAATCCCTCCATTCGATCGAGTTTTGCATCAATCAGAATTAGCATAGTCAAAACGACGACTGCTAGGAACATTAGGAGCCCATCACGTGCTAGCCAATCTGGCCTTACCTCCAGAGGATGAATTAGCACTACAATCCCTAGAACGAGGCTAATCTGTACGAGGACAGAACCGTAGATATTTCCAAGAGCAAAATCAGATGCACATGCTTCAGGAGTGCAACCATTAGCAGCTACTTCAAGGGATGAACTTACGCCAACAAGAATCTCAGGCATCGATGTACCGATACTTACGATTGTTAGTCCGATGATGAGTTCAGACATGCCGAATCGTCGAGCGACAATCTTCACGGCTCCGACGAACATATCTGCACTTAGGATAAGTAAACCAGTTGAGAATAGCAGTATACCAATACTCAACCAGAATGCTTCATTCATCATCATGAGGGCAAGAATAGCCATTGTGAAGGCGACAGTGTAAACCCATTTTGGGGGCTGACGAGATTCAGTCGTCGCCTCGTCCATATTCCGTCCTCCTTGTTTGTTGATAATGGACGTGTCGGACTCAGTTTGGTCATCTCATGCAATGAGTGCACGAAGATGACGAACCACAAGATCGACATCTGGAATCGTATAATCTTCAAGTGGGGGTGCGAAAGGTACGGGTGTATCAAGGGCTCCAACCACTATTGGTGGAGCTTCAAGTGACCAGAATGATTCTTCTTGGATTCTGCTAGATACTGTGTGGGCAAACCCACCTGTCCACTGAGCCTCTTGTAAGACGAGAAGCCGTCCTGTTCTTTGTACGGAATCAATACATGTATCGGCATCGAAAGGTTGTATCGTTCTTAGATCGATTATCTCAGCCTCAATGCCTTCTTTGGCAGCGATTTCTGCTGAATGTCTTGCAACATGGACCATAGCCCCCCATGTGACAATTGTCACATCCCTCCCGCCGCGGACAATTCTTGCTTTACCAATTTCCTTCGGACTTTCTCCGGCATCCAATCTGGCAAGAACGGGCTTGATGTCAACAATCTGATTGATTGAATCTCCCCATCCAGTTTTACCTCCGCGGAGACCATACATTCCGATGTGCTCAAGAAATACAACGGGGTCTGGAAGAGCCGCAGCCTCAATGAGAAGATCGTAAGCATCTTGTGGGCAGGAAGGGAACAAGATCACAAGACCTGGGTCATTTGTAAACCAAGATTCAATCATGTTTGCATGGAACGGACCAGAACGTGTCTTTGCACCTAATGGGATGCGGACGGTCAACGGGACATCTGCTCCCCATCTCCAACGGATTTGTGCGGCGTTATTGATGAGCGCATTCATTGCGAGTGCCGCAAATCCTCCGAACTGAATTTCAGCCATCGGGCGCATCCCACCTAGGGCTGCTCCGGTAGCAGCGTGGATGATTGCCGCTTCGGAAAGAGGCATGTCTAGAAGGAGATCTGCATGGCCTGCAGTTCGCAGAGGGATATTCATTCCGAAGGCGCCAGCAACTTCCATATCCTCGCCCATGAAAACTGTTGACTGTCCATAGCGTTCTGCGATTGCAATCATACCGTTCTGAATCGCTCGAGCAAGGGTCCATGCATTTCTTTCTTCAGAGAAATGCATAGTCACCTCACCGATGGATACAGTCGCATCCTTCACTGTCCTACCTCCGGTGGTAATCCGTTCTAGACGTGCACCTTTCGGATCCGCATCGTGAAGACTGGTAATGCCTCTTGTGACTGTCTCAGGAGATGGCCACGGCATTTCCTCCATCTCGGATCTTGCAGTATCGACAAGTGTCTTTTCTTCAGCTTCCATCCGAAGAATTTCTTGTTCTTCGACACCATCAGAAATCAAACGTTCTCGATGATTAGGCAATGGATCCTTAGCTTCCCAATAGGCTATCAAATTCTTGTCAGCATATCCTGGAGGGTTACCAGATGGTGCCCCAAGATAGAGGTCGTCATGGTGGTGCGCATGACCACATCCTCGCATGGTTTCCACATGAATCAGGGTGGGTCCGTGTCCAGCAAGGGCGAATTCACGCGCTACAGCAGTAGATGCATAGAATTGTGCAGGTTCTGAACCATCAATAGTCCAACCTGGGAACCCCATTGCAGCCGCTTTGTCACCGAATGTCTCAACTCCAGATTGGCCGGTGACAAAGGTGTCTAGTGCAATCTGATTATTCTGGATCATGAATCCTATTGGTAGGCTGCGGGCACCTGCGAAATTCATTGCTTCCCAGAATTCACCTGAACTACTACACCCTTCACCCACCGGAGCGAGATGAAATCGTCGAGTATCGAGTCGAGCCGCTGCGAGTGCAACCCCAGTCAAGGTCGCTGATGCAATAGGTAGTGGAGCTGTAGGCGGTAGAACTCGCTTGTTCCATTCACCAATGTGGAGGTCTCTTCCCCCTGCACCGGGGTGGCCTCCATCCATGTATGATCCCGATTTGCCCATTTGAGCAGCGAATATTTCGAGCGGTGTTTGACCCATGGATAGAGCAAGTCCAACATCACGAATCATTGGTGCGATTACATCCGCCCGATTACGTTCTTCGGGGGGCAGGTCCATGGCTCTCCTAAGAGCAGATGCACAGGCTACTACTCCTTCCTGCCAAGTTGAACGGAATCCCTTCCCTCCGAATCGCCCTCCATCTGGTGTTTCGATACCATTAGCGAACAGATCCTTGAGTTCCTCATCAAGAAGACGAGTTCGATGCATCCAGCGTTGCCAATCCATACGTAGATCAACATCGATTGATGCCGAATACGCGATACGTCGAAGATGAAGTCGAACATCAATCATGAATCGCTGAAGACGTCTGTTCAGGTGGAGGTGTCCTAGGCGGCGAGGAATGACCTCTCGGTCGAGGACTGATGTGAGTTGAGATTCAGTTCTACGGGTATCGAGATTTGCTTCCAGCGTATCGGTGAATTCCTCCATAGTACTGTGGAATGTAGCCCCATCCCAATTGACAGCTTCAGGAAATGAATCGTCCCAAAGATGAGCCACTAAACGGAGGTGCCCATCGTGTCTTTCAGCGATGAAACGGAGTAGGTCATCTCGAACATTTTGGGAGGAGATTGAACGAGGAAAATCTAGGTGTCGACGTGGACGCCATTCAGCGCCAGGAACCGGATTTAGTTCGCCTTGCATTCCGATTCCTCGAACTCACCAGAGAAAGCCGCCATTCAAACGATTCGGCTTCAATCCTTGTCACGTCCGAGGGCATCTAAGGCATCTGAGGCCATCTGTGCTGCATCTTGGACTTGAGTTAGGAGTGTTGTGTCTTCAATCCGACCAGGTAGTCCAAGTTCGAATAGTAGGTCCTCAAACACCTCAAGGCTTAATCTCGTCATACTGAGAGCATTTGGATCGACCTTCTCGAACTCTGTATCGTCTGTAATGATGGCTACTTCATCTGGCATAATCATGAGCCGTTCAAGTGAGGTCGCAATTTCTTCTTCAAGCTCCTTTGCACGTTTCTCCATTGCTTCAATCATCTTACTACTGACACGAGCACTTCGAATCTCAGCATTTTCTTCCTTTGTGTCGGATACCTCTTCATCTACACCAACAATGAGTCGGTCAAACGCAGCACGAAGGATTTCGCGGACTCGATCAGGTTCCACATCCTCTCCATCTAAGTCGAGATCATCAAGGATTTTGAGTACGAATTCCTCGTCTATCGTTGCATCATCTAGAACTTCTTTGAGGATAGGTAGTGCCCACCCTGGTTCGTCAGCAGTGACATTAACTTCGAAAACGCCAGTACTCTTACCCTTTGACTTAATTTCTGCTGGGGGTGGTACGAACGCCTTGGTAGCATGTTTGTTGAGTTGGGTGACTAGGAGATTCATATCCACTGGTTTTTGGATAACTTCGGAGATGCCTGCTTGAGTTGCTGCGACGAGGTGATCTTCATCGCTTTGATTCGAGAGGAGAACAATTCTAGATTTCAAAGCGAACTCTGGATCTGATGTCATTCTCGAGCATGATCCAAGGGCATCACCTGTAGTCCAAATTGCATCCATTAGGACTACATCAGGCATTGTGGCGAGTGCTGTGCCTTCACATTGACGGAGAGTACTAATTCGTGTAACATTGAACCCATTTCGTTCAATACTGGAGGCTAACAGACTCCTCCGACCATCCTGTTCGTCCGCGATGAGGACGGATGGCATGAGCCGATGTCTATCCCGTTGAACTTGAATCTTGCATTCCTGAGCGGACTCCTGAATGGGATTGCTCAATATCTTGGCATTGTGGGGTCTATTTCTGCCGACCACGCGTGGATGCCGCCAGTTAGGTTGTACATGTGTGCCGGATCCCTACCACTGGCAGCTAGCGCATGAATGGCCGTCATACTGCGTATTCCACTACGACAGTAGACAACAACAACACGGTCGGAGGGGATTTCCTCTATGTGCATTAGGATGTCAGTATGCCTAACTCGGAGGTCGGTACCCGGAATTGAACAGATGTCTTCTTCTTCGGCTCTGCGTACATCTAACACAAATGGGGGGTTTTCTTGCTGCATCTGTTCGTGAAGTTCAGTCGCAGTCATCGCGTTCATTGGCAGCCCTCCATCTGTAGCGCATCTCGATTCTGCATAATCGTTGTGACGATTCAATTCAATCACTTCTTGACGAGTAGGTGAGCGTTCATAGGTCAAGTGTCGTGTTTCCATCGTCCTGCTATCAATAAGCATGAGGCGACCAGAGAGTGGTTCACCAATCCCACTGAGGATCTTGATTGCCTCCATCGCTTGAATTGAACCTAGGATGCCAGGTAGGGCTCCGATTACACCTGCTTCCTCACAATTGAGTACGGTTCCTGGTGGAGGAGAATCTGGATGTAGGTCGCGATACCGAGGGCCGTCCTGGTAGTTGAAAACGGTAATCTGTCCTTCATAGCGGAATAGGCTTGCATGCACCCATGGGATGTTTGCAATTGCACATGCATCATCGATGAGGTAGCGAGTAGGTAGGTTGTCCGTTCCATCGATGAGCACATCGACATCTTTCAGAAGTTCTAGAGCATTTTCTGTTGTAAATCGCGTTTGATGCGTCTCACATTCCACTAGGGGATTCAGTTTCTGAATCCGCCTTGCTGCTGAATCGACCTTTGATTCACCGATCTCTGCATTTGAATGGATTACTTGGCGTTGTAGATTTGTCTCATCTACAATGTCATCGTCTATGATGAGGATTCTACCTACTCCTGCTGCTGCAAGATACAATAGGGCGGGAGAACCAAGCCCTCCTGCTCCAATACAAATTACTGTACTTTCGACAAGTGCCTTCTGCCCCATTTCCCCAAAGTCCGGGAGTGACCTGTGTCTAGCATATCGGTCATTCATCCATGGCTTGTCAACCATGGCCATCATTCCAAGAAATCAATAATCTTCGTCGGACCAGTCGCCGCAGTCATTATCTCCGTCATTAACGAAACTTTCTGGAACAGTGTTGCCATTGTCGCACTCGAAGGTCCCGAAATCCATTTCCCCAGAACTAGCGAAAATGACGAACATTGCGACATAGAATAGGATGACTATTGTAAACAATATGACGTTAATCAGAGATACCCACTTTGCCGCTTGCGCCATTCCTGTGTCAGGGTGGCCGGGGTAGGCTCTGGTAGTAGCTACGGCGGATTGGGCAATGAAGAATCCGGGTAATGCTGTGCAGATCCCACAACCAACCCATCCGAGAATACCTAGTACCAGAGCCAGAACTGCGTTTGTGGTAGGAGGTACCATCATTCCACCTACACCTTGCATCCCCATTGGAACTCCCATATGGGCTCCCATAGGGACACCCATAGTGGGTTGTGGTTGGCCTGCAAGCATCACAGGATTAACTGTCGAGGGTACTGCACCGGGTACAGTAGTTCCAGGAATGGCAGTACCTGGAGCATTCCCATGAACTGGTTGTGAGGGCATGCCAGTGAAAGTAGTAGGCGTTGGACCAGGAGTTTGTGGGATTGGATCTGGTGCTGCTGCTTGCACGGGCTGACTCATTATAGGAGCGGGTTCTGCGCGAGACTTGTCATCATCAAGATTTGTTTGAAATGAATCGATAGCGGATTGGAATTCTTGAGCCGCACTGGCGAATGGGTCCTCTTCTGGGCCGGGCTGCATAACCCCTAGTGGGCCAATTCACATAATGAACGATTCGTTGGGTTGGATTCGCGATTTCCGCCTAGATATCGATTATCTTCACTGAATTCAGTGAATATTCTCCTCTAGCCATCTTTCACAATCAATTGCGGCTTGGCACCCCATTCCGGCAGCTGTAATCGCTTGGCGATATCTAGTGTCTACTACGTCACCAGCAGCGAATACACCCGCAACACTCGTCATTGTGTGTTCCTTAGGTATGATGTAGCCTGAATCGTCGGTTTCAATCTGCCCGTCGAGAAAACTAGTGATTGGCTTGTGACCGATTGCTATGAAGGCCCCAGTGCAAGAGATTTCCTCAGTATTTCCGTCCCGAGGATCTTCCAAAATTGCGCCAGAGAGTCCCTTTTCATTGGATAGCCACTTCTTCACCTGGCGGAAAGTCCGTATTTCGATCTTAGGATGATTTTCAGCCCTCTCAACCATCACTTTCGAAGCTCGGAAGACATCTCGCCGATGAATCAGAGTAACCTTACTTGCGAAGCGAGTTAGGAATGTTGCTTCTTCCATTGCTGAATCACCTCCGCCGATGACGATGATTTCCTCGTCACGGAAGAATGCTCCATCGCATGTAGCACAGGTGGATATGCCTCGTCCTTTCTGTTCGTCTTCACCCTCAGCACCTAGCCAGATAGCTTCTGCACCAGTACAGATAATCAGAGCATGCGCTTTGTGTTCTTCACCTTCGACCCAGACGCTGTAGGGTTGTGAGGATGTATCAATACGTTCCACATTCTTATCTTGTACCTTGAGTCCGAAACGTTCTGCTTGTTCCCGTAGTTGCATCATCATCTCCGGCCCTCCAATCCCCTCTGGGTAACCCGGAAAATTTTCGATATCGCTGGTTAACATGAGTTGGCCACCAGACATGTAGCCGGCGAACATAAGAGGTTCAAGCATTGCTCTAGCGGTATACAGGCCAGCAGTATAGCCTGCTGGGCCACTGCCAATGATGATCACATTGTGGATGCTCACGTCGCTCATGAGGTCATCCGAACGGCAGGTGCTCCATCAATCCTGCTGGTGATTTCTAGAAGCCATTCCTCGCCAGATAAATAGGGATACACCGATTAGCAAGGATTGGGCGACTAACCGAAGAATGTGCCAGTGGTGCTCGTATGTGCGTCCGCCGATTGCGATGTTATTTACCCACATGTTCAGATTCGCCCAATACAGTATGACTAGTAGAGTAGCGCATACGAGTCCCCCAATCCGCTGTGTTTTGGGTATGATGAGGATTATGCCAACGATGATTTCAGCAATTCCACTGACCAAAACCCAAAAACGCGGCCATCCAAGTATCTTAGGTACAATTGGTTCGAACCAAATCGGGTTAACAAAGTGCTGGATTCCTATGTAGATGAACCAGCCACCGAGGATGACTCCCGTAGCGACTCTGATTTGACTCCACATGACTACTCCTCAGAGCATTTGTGCAATCGCAGCAATCGCACTCCGAGCATGTGGTTCTAGCCGAGGAGCGATGTGTTGTGGTTCTGCGCCAGGGCCAATTATTCCTAGACCGATGGGTTTGTCATAGCCTAGTTGGAGATCGATAAGACTCTTGATTACGGCTTGACCCATTGCGAGTCCGTGCTGTGTTTCTCCCTTCTCGATGATACCCAGACAAGCGACACCTGCGATATCTTTGTCCTCGAGAAGTCGTGCCGTAGCTAGGGGTGCTTCCATCGATCCTGGGATCCAAACAACCTCGACAATCTTTAGATTGTGAGTTTTTGCTTCTTCGGTTGCATACTCAATCATCTGTTGGACCTCTGTTCTGTGGAAGGCACCACACACGAGAGCGATGGATGTCATTGAGGCAAACCTCCATCCATTACACGCTTGACAGTATCGACTACGGCTTGAGTCATGGCGTCGATTTCGATATTGACTAGTGAGCCGGAGGTTTTCTGCCCCAGAGTCGTACGTCGAAGTGTCTCGGGAATAATGTGAAGGTTGAATGAACCATTACCGTTGGTCTCACCGACGGTTAGAGAAATTCCATCAATGGCGACGTAACCTTTCTCAAAGATGTAGGTCTCTACATGCAAAGGTACCTCGATAACGAGATCAGCAGTATCGTTTGCATGGGATATGGAGGCGACAGTCCCCACTCCCATTACATGCCCCGAAACGAGGTGTCCGCCAACTTCATCCCCATAGCGTAGAGCTCGTTCGATATTCAGAGAATCTCCAGCAGTTCTAAGTCCGAGTGTTGAACGGTCAAGTGTCTCTTGGATGAGATCGAACGAAGCTATGTCGTCATCAATATCTACTACTGTAAGGCAGACACCATCGAGAGCGACACTAGCGCCGATTTCAAGTCCTGCGCCATTACCGGTTGGGAGGTCGACTACCCAACGGATATGATCGCCGTTGTCTTTGATGGAACGGAGTGTAGCCATGCCCTCAACTATGCCAGTAAACATCATTCAACCTCCTTCTGTGTCCGCATTTCGAGAATTCGAGCAATAATTTTGCGTGTACCATCGAGATCATCCGATAGGCCACTAACTCGACGAACATCGATTTCACTATACCCCTGTTCGATTAAGTCCTCACGAATTCTTCCCTCTGCATGCTCTTGGTCATAGCCTAAAGCAATAATATCCGGCTTCACGATGTCGAGAATTGCGTAAATTGGGATATCAGGATGATTCCCAATGATTGCTTTGTCCACGGGTTTCAGGCCAGCTACTAATCGGCATCGTAGGTCACTACCTGTCACAGGTTCGTGCTTTCTTTTACGAACAGTATCATCATGAGCGATGACTACTGTCAGATGGTCACCGAGAGCTTTTGCTTCTTCTAGATAGTAAAGATGGCCTGCATGCAGCAGGTCGAATACACCCACAGCCATAACGCGAGTCATTGTTCATCCTCCACTTTTCCCATCGCTTCAAGGATATCTTGGCCACTTGCGAATGGGATGCCATGCTTCTTACCATAGGCGATAGCCTCCTCAACAGGAAGTGCAACATCTCCGTCTGGTTGAAGCATCTCCGCACCAATTACGACAGGAGGTAGTCCTGCCATCCGTGCGACGGCAACAGCGAGTTCAGTATGTCCTTGACGATTCATGATTCCACCAGGACTCTCGCGGCAAACGGGAATGTGCCCCGGAGTCCTGAATTCTTTACCGAGGGCCTGCATGCAATCCTCGATACTCGCATTATTTTCTTGGAGTTCGACCCAGAGTTCAGCGAATCGTCGAGTGGTAAGCGCTCGATCCCTGTCAGTGATACCTGTGAAGGTTTCACGGTGATTGAGACTCAACGTAAACGCAGATCTAGAATCATATTGAAGGTCGTTCGTAATTAGATGACTCAGAACAGGGTGTTCCTCAACAAGACGTTCATGCCTGTGTAGATCTTGGAGCCATGGTAAGCCAAATTTCTCACCGATTTCATTACCGATGGCTAAGAAAAGCAATCCTCCGCAATCTCGACGGAGTTGCCTCATATTTGCCGGATCTACAGTTACAGCAGGAAATAGAAGGTCTGTTTCTTGTTCTCGGAAGGCGGAATCGAATACCAGCACTGGATTGCCGCGCTTGAATGCCGAGATTACTGATTCTATATCGCCTTGCATGGTCTTCACTCTCCGTAAGGGTTTGAGATACCCGTCATTTTCGGTCTGAAGACAAGTGGTCCTCATCCTCTTTATAGAGTCGTGTACGTATCACCAGAAGACCGATGACAATCAGCATACTCAGGATTAGAACGGCTTCTACGGTGAAGGTTTCTTGCTCATCATTCATATCTGGATTGTAGGCGATTTTCATTATTCCGTCATTTGATAATCGTTCAACAGTAGTCGTCTCTCCATCGTTCCAATGGATTACAACTTTCTCGATTGCTCCACCTGATGGGACCCCCAGTCGAGCTTCACTTACTGTAGATCCACTGAATCCAGCGCCTGTGAGGATTGCTTGTCGGACCACCTTGCCGTTACTTAGGTGGAAGTCGACATTAGCTCCGATGCCATCGATGTGAATACTCCCTTCACCATCGGAATATGGGTCGATAATAACGCAGGACACTCCCTCACGTTGTGCTGCATCATTCTCAAAGAAACGAACTCCGAGGTTCGTGTCTCCAGTGACAAGGTCTAGGTCCCCATCTCCATCAAAATCGGCCCATGTCGAACCCATTGTTCGGCCTTGATCCAATAGATTCGCTTGTTCGATACCATCCACGAAGTATCCATCACCGTCGTTGATGTATAGTGAATTGTTATTGAGGGCAGTAAATGGATTGATTCGGCCTACGCCAAACCAGAGATCGAGATCACCGTCTAAATCAACATCTATGAATCTGCAGTCCCAGTTGACTAAAACATTCTCTGAGAATCCTCTCTGGTGCGCGACTTCATCCCACTTCCGAGGCTCTTCCTGAATCCAGAGGAAGTTGGGGCCATAGTTGCTCACGCACATATCGAGGTCCCCGTCACCCTCAATGTCGCCAGCGTGAACTCCCATTCCAGTGCCTGGATAAATGAATCCGTCTTCGAAAGTAGTTTTCTGAAATATGCCTGATTCGCTACCTCGATACATAGGTGAGAAACCAAAGTCGGAGGCGATGAATATGTCTTCCCATCCATCGGAATCCATGTCGTGGAATAGTCCAGCCCATGACATTCCTGATCCATTTCCTTCGGGGTCGTAGTCTGAATGTACTGCCATTTGTGCGGAAGGATTCTCTGGAGCTTTAACGGCAACCGAGGTTGGAACTCCTGTGTATATCTCTCCTTCTTCACTTGGGTAGATACTCCCTCCTACGACATTTCCTGCCGCAAGAGTAATTGGTTCGAAATTCGCCATCCCACTTTCTCTGAGTAGATTACGATAGAGTATGTTTGTGTCTTCCTTGATGGCCATCTGAGCCTCGGAGACTTGCCCGAAATTCATGGAATATAGATCAAGATCTCCATCATGATCGTAGTCCGCGAAAATACCCTTAGATGAATGTCCTGAATTGTCAATGCCTACTTCCTGTGCAACGTTCACAAAGCTACAGTCTCCATTGTTTTTGTAGAGTGCGTTTGGTGCACCTGTATCGTCTCTTGTCAAGTTCACATTGCCGAAGTTGGCGACATGTAGATCCATATCGCCGTCAGAATCGTAGTCTGCCCAAGTGAGGCCTACAGAAGTTGAGTTGGCCATCGGTAACCCCGATGCTTCGGTGATATCCACGAATCGATTGTCTCCAATATTTCGATACATGTACATTCTCCCTTCGGTAGGAGGTCCATCAGTTTCCCAGCCTTCTTGATCAAACATCGCTCCTATGGCGAGGTCAATGCGTCCATCTCCGTCACAATCTTCTGCTGCAATACCAGGTCCGTAACTTGAGAATTCCAACGGTTGGCCGAGATTAATCTGATCTAGTCCAGAGCGTTCGGTTTGTTCGGTAAAGCGAGCGTTGAGGACGAATTCCTTCTCGTTTTCACCAATGATTACAACTGGGTCTGGAATTACTTCCTCTCCAAGGTTCTCATTGATACAATCCATAGCGGCAAAATCAGTTTCAGCAAACATTGAGTCGCATTGAAGTGCTTCTATACGGCTATTCCTCAGAATAATATCAGTAAGAGTCGTAGTTTCAATCTCCTCTATTGAGGATTGAAGATCGGGATCGTTTAGGTAGAAAAGCGGGTCACCATCACGTAATCGCAAGAATTGGTCTAGGAGCAGTGCATTCATACTCTCTCCAAGAATTCCGTCAGAGGGATGTTCTTCAGCATACATCGCCATTATCGGGTCAGCGATATTGATGTCAGGATAGGCTTGTTCCATCTTTTGGATTGTATCTGGGTCGTCAGTGATATCTGACCAGTTGTTAACAGGAGATAGGCCAAGTGATTGGCGATAACTACCATAATTTGGAATTCCATGGTCACGTCCACGTTGTATGTCGATAGCACACATATCCATTCCTCCTTTCCCTGGAATTCCAAACATCCTATTTCTGAGAGCATCGATGTAACCTACATCATTTGCCTCTTGGGTAGTATAAGCCAGTCCACGAAAGATGGGTTCTATGCCTCCATCCGTAACTAATGAATTAGGGTTCCAGAATCCATCATGCATAGCGATGGGTCCCGAGGATATCGAAGAGCGATTCTCATGCAATCTTTCGGTAAGAACACCAATTTGGGAATGACCCATTCGGAATGAGAGGGTCGCAAATGCATTCGTGATTCTTGGGTCGACAGTTGGGTCAAATCCTTGATATTCAGGAAGGTGCACACCCATTGATGGTAGATATTCATCGTAAGTTACCTTCTGAATTAGGGCAGTTACATATTTTCTTGCAGCCTGATATATGTCTTCATCAGTCCAATTAGGATGTTGAGTTTGAAGGAGATCTGCAATTCGGTTATGTTCCCTGATCATCAGAATGTGGACAGCAGTCAGAGCAGCATGCTCATTTGCTCGTGAGTCACCAGCGATATACCGCTCTGAAGCAGAGAATCCAACAAAACTCATTCCTGGTGCTGTATCGTCATCAGGGTCCGCCAGAGGGAGCAAAGGTCCGTTTGTATTCTCAGTAACCTTGAGACGGCCACCTTCTCCAGATCGTAACCAAGAAGCTACACTTGGTGTCGATCCATAAACTGCAGAACCATCTAACCAACCAGTTACTGAGTTAGGATGTTCACGTGACTCTGTGTCATTTTCATTTGATGTATTGTAGAGTGAACGGAACATCATAATCAGATTACTACCTGTTCCTGAAGGGTCCATCCAAGGGTCGCTTTCGGGGATTACGATGTCCAGCCTTTCTGGTATACCATCAACACGTCCATTCTGAGTTAGAGTGAAGTCGATATCATGACTGATGAATTGACCCCAAAGCCAATTCATATCGGAGAGACCTAATTCATCTGGAATTGATGAGTTCTGGATACAAGCGATGTTACTAATCTCCCTTGGGCTTAGTAAATTGGCACGAGCAATCCAAGCATTTTCTGGATCACCTTGAGATGGTATGAGCCGGAGTAAATCGTCATTCTGTTGGTTGTGTGTTTCATAGTTGGGATGGTGCCCCCATCCGTTGATGGGATAGGTGTCAGTAGGGAGTCCAAGGAGATGATGATCAGGCCCAGGATCAGATTTTACACTTGGTTCTACAGCCTGAATCATAGGTGAAATCAATAGTAAAACTACGAGAACAATCGCGGGCCTAGTGCCTTGCGCGTTCTTCATGTATCTACGTCGAGAGTGTAAGAGGTTAAGACGGTGTCTCACTCATATTCGGATTAGAAAATTACTCCAATCTTCTTTTGAAACGTGGTTATTGCCGTAACATCCCTTTTGAACACCCACCCGGTGCGACGGGAGGTCGGGGAGCGCTAGCCATGCCATTGAGATTCGGACCAGCAGGAGTTCCTCTCTCCTGTAAAGGTCGCACTATTGTCGAAGGAATGGATGACATAACGGCACTTGGCTTGGAGACGATGGAGATTCAGACTGTTCGCACCGTGACTCCACAACATTTCAACGAATACTGGCAAGCCGGTATATTGTCTTGGAAATCCGATTTTGAGATGAATATGCACGGCCCATACTATGCTGATTTGCTTGGAGATCGTCGATCTCGACAACGCACACTGATGAAAATGGAAACTAGTCTTCAAGCGGCGAAAGTAATCAATGCCCGACATATCACTTACCACGTTGGACCATACGGTGAACGCAAGGCTGGAAGAGAGACCAATGAACACCTCGCTAATATCCTTGAGGGTGTGGTCGAAAGGTGTCGTGAGCTTTGGGGTAATGAGGAGGATGAGATTGATTATGCTGCATTCCCATGGGTTTTGGAAAATAATCCAACTTTAATCGGAGTTGAGACAAGCGGGCAACAGTCACTCTGGGGTACGTTAGACGAGGTTCTCGAAGTGGTCAACCATGTAGAGGGTACTGTACCAGTTCTCAATATGGCCCATATTCATGCACGTGGTAATGGCTCATTGAGGACTTCTGAGGACTTCGGTGAACTCTTCGATCAAGTCCGAGAACAGTATGGTGGGAAGACCTTCTACTGTCACTTCTCAGGAATTGAGCACCGTGGTGGTAATGCGATGCATTACACGCAACTCAAGAAGTCAGATCTCAAGTTTGAACCTCTTGCTGAATATCTTGCTGAAGAGGGTGACTGGTTAGACGTCACTGTAATTTCAGATTCACCGTTACTTGAACATGATGCGATGTATATGCTTCAACAATATGACAAGGCGAAGCAGAAACTCCTTGAGCGCCGTGCCTTGGAGGAACGTCGTTACAAGCTTGCACTTGAAGCCGGACTCGACCCGGAAGAACTCCTTGCTCGTGAGCAGGAGCAGGCACGTCTTCGTAAAGGAGCCACTGCAGAACCCGCAGATACTGTGACTAAGAAGGTAGAAACTCCTGCTAAGGCACCAGCGAAGAAGGCCACAGCGAAGCCGGCCAACAATCGAATCGACTTCGAGGATGAAGACGAGGACGAGGATGACATCTTTTGAGATGGTGCGACGGGCCGGGCTTGAACCGGCGACTTCCAGATCTTCAGTCTGGCACTCTCCCAACTGAGTTACCGTCGCAGCGTTCCGCCCATCACGGATTGCCCTTCAAGGCTTGCGTTGTGTTCAGTGTCTGTTCAGACATCTGCCAATGTGGACCGTTGCAGTTCAAAAAGGATAGACATGGCGCTTGTTCCGGATGATATTAGAGCATTCAACTCATCTGCAGAATAAGTTGCTTCCTCGCCGGTTCCTTGGACCTCGACAAATTTTCCGTTTGAAGTCATAACGAGGTTCATGTCGACGTCTGCGTTACTGTCCAGCATGTAATCGAGATCTGCGTATACTTCTCCTTCAAGGAGTCCTACACTGATTGCAGCTAAATCATGTGGCATTACAGTCATTTCATGCTTAACCATCTCTGATTCGCTTAGAGTGGCTGGGTTTTCACCAGAATCTTTCGCTGCTTCTCGAACATCTGCGGGTAAGCATTGGCCGGATTGAATCAGGCGACGAATGGCGAGTCGAAGAGCAATTCCGGCCGCGGTTATGGATGCGCATCGAGTTCCGCCATCTGCATTCAAGACATCACAATCAATGTTCAATGCGAGAGGTCCTAGGGCTTCAAGATCGACCGCAGCGCGTAGTGAACGCGCAATCAATCGCTCAATTTCCTGAGTCCGACCTTTGGCACCATTACGTTCTCGACGGAAACGAGAATCTGTGGAAGCAGGCATCAGGGAGTATTCAGCATGAACCCAGCCCTTTGTGGCATCTCGGGGGAACCATCGCGGCAAGGATCTTTCTTTGGTTACACAGGCGAGGATTACCGTGTCACCTTGGCGGTATAGTACTGAGGCAAGCGCATTCTTGGTGAAGTCTAGAGTGACTTCGATGTCACGTAGTTCATCTTGGGCACGCGTGGGTTCGAATCCGCTCTTCAGTTTCGCCATGCACTCCGCTTTGATACACTGGTGTTGAATGCTTTGGCTGACTTTATTTGTGATTTGGACGGAAGGCCACTACATGTTCAGGGTCTGTGTCAATGAATGGCCCTCCCATCAGATCGATACATGCAGGTATTGATTCGAAAAGGTGGGGTAGTGTTTCGTTAATCGCTTTCGGAGAGCCTGGTAAATTTACAATAAGACACGTACCGCGGAGTCCAGCCGTCTGTCGAGAAAGGACAGCTGTAGGTACATGGCGAAGTGAGATTGCACGCATTAGTTCACCATACCCCGGCATCATCCTATCACATACAGATTCCGTAGCTTCAGGCGTTACATCTCTCAAAGAAGGTCCAGTGCCACCAGTCGTGACGATTAGGGTACATCCTTCTACATCACATAGAGAGATAAGCGTAGATTCAATCATCTCTTTTTCATCAGGAATGATTCGTTGTATAGGTAACCATTCTGTAATCAGAATCTTTTCGAGAACACGATGAATTTCGGGTCCAGATCTGTCTTCGTAGATACCTGCACTCGCACGGTCTGAAACAGTCACAATGCCAATTCGCACCTCTGCCATGTGTCCCACTAGAATCTAGACTGCATAAGGTCGTTCATCGACTCTTCCAATCACCGGATTCAATACGAACGCCCGTTTTATCACGCATTCGGTATGTCCAAGCTTGTATGATTCCTGTATCGGTCATGACATCGATAAGTATGCGTTCATACAAATTATTGGGGTCTCCAACATTCTTGTGTCCCTCTATCCTGTCTAATTGCCAGAGAATATCAGTAATGTGCCTGTATTGGTGTAGTTCACCATGAACGCGTTCCTCGCCCTGAATGAGAGCAGGGTATAATCCCAAATCCCTTAATTCTCCGTGCACAAACCCCGGAATCCATGGTTCGATTCGATTTTCACGCATTAATGATGCCCGCTCTTCACCTTCTCGCAGCGTTCCATAAACGAAGACATAATTGCATAATGCGGCGCTGCAATCATTTATTGCAGCACTATCTTGTATCTCGGTTTCCAATCCAAATCGAGTCAAACCATCCCGGACGGCTTGGACATAGTCAGTTGTTGGTTTCACGAATTGATTCTTACGTTGATTATCGTTGACGATATAGGTTAGGGCCTCAATTATTTCACCATTAATGGTCTGTACATGTACTCGCTCTTGATGATAGGCATTCGGTGCTCCTTCCTTTTTGTTCAGAGTATTGAGTTCCCCTTCCTGTATCTCAAAAAGTACACCTGGAGTTCTTGCTCCAAGTGTTTGGATTACGTCTAGAGCACCGCCATTTCGGGTGCTTGAAAAATAGTGGTAGATTGGAGCATAATCCAGTAGGAAGGCGGCCTCTATGGGCAGGATTGTCTTTCCCCAAGCAGTTCGTTTTGAATTTCGATTCCAATCGTCTTCGTTAAGATTTGATCCATATCCGAAATAGGGTAGATGCATGTGGGCATCCTCAGTCTTCTGGCTGCTCATCGATAGGTAGACCATCAGCGTCCTCAGCAATATCTTCCAGTGTTTCTGCTACATCCTCAAACTTCCAGCCAGTCATTGGCGAATCTCGAATTCGTTCCCTCATCTTTTTGTTGTTGACTGATGCAATGTTTGCAACTGGTTCACCTGCTCTGAGTAAGGGTGTGGTTGCGAGCCCTACGGCTACGCCACAGAGTGGACTTTGTATCTCTTCGACCTCGCCGCTTAGGGGGTTACTAATTTGCGCGATTGGTTGCCCTTCGACTACCAATTCACCAACTTGGATTAATGGGTGAAGCATACCTCCTCTAGGTGAGCGAATCCATTGTGAAGTTCGTACGATTAATCTCCAATCTGGCTTGCGCATTGTCCCTTGAATCATCTTCAGATGGACAAGGATATTCATGATGCCTCGGACACCGGCAGTTATCGCTCCACTCTCAAAGACATTCGCAGTTCCTGCTTCGAGAAGAACAGAGTGAATTCCTTCTTTAGTTGAGCACCGCCTTAGAGATCCAGCAGGGCCAATAGAATGGAGGACGATAGGTGTGCCAAAAGCACGG
Source organism: Methanobacteriota archaeon (assembly GCA_002712285.1). Taxonomy (GTDB): domain Archaea; phylum Thermoplasmatota; class Poseidoniia; order Poseidoniales; family Thalassarchaeaceae; genus MGIIb-N2. The sequence continues at coordinate 26,490 of PATC01000038.1, read as the reverse complement.
GCAAGCTCCTTACTTTTTGAATCGTCACAATTTGCTCTGACATGAGGGGCATTAGTGCGTTCTGAAGGAGCGGTATGTAAGTCGATTAGGTAGTCACAGCGTGTTACAATACGGTGAAAAATGGTGTGCGCTAGTCGGGAAGAGTGAGTACCGGTCCGAGAACCTGGGAAACAGCGATTCAGATCGCGGCCATCGCTAGAACGGCGTGAGTGGATTATTACAGCTTCAGGATTGCATACTGGCACTACAATGAGAGTTCCAGACAATGTTTCTGGAGTAACAAGATCGTCTTCAGTCCCTGGATTTAGATCCATACCGTGGAGGAGATGTCGAATAATTGTCACACCGTTAAGTTCGTCGCCATGAATTGTTGATGTAATTCCTAGGATTGGGCCGTCCTCTATTCCATGCAAGATATGGACTGGAATTTCCAACTGACGTCCTAGCGGATCGAGTCCGAATTTCACAGGGACTCTCACAGCTGTGCCGGGCTCGACATCGACGCCCTCGAACGTGAACGGCTTCCGCATCGGACTAGACGTGATATTCAACCATCAAGAGGTCACCGGTCCGGTTGAATATGCCTCAAAGGCGACGGGCTGAGTTTAATTACCGTCACCTTGGAGGGTATAGAACTGGAGGCGATGTGGTGTTCCGACTACCCCAACCACGCGCCGAGCCATCCCTCCTGTGCACTCCACAGGACCTGGCTCGACGTTTGAGGTCATTGACGTTCATCCTCGCTTGAGGAGAGAATGAAAATGACTGATTATGACCCGTTTGTCAAGCAAATTACTGATGAGATTCCTGATGCAGATGTAGATGAGGTAAGGGCGGAGTTTCAGAAGTATCAGGAACAATTTCGCATTGAACCAGGCGATGCTTTACGATCCATCATGAATCGTTTCAAATCTGCAAATACGGAGGCATCTGTTCCTGCTCCTGTGTCCACCCCTGCTGGCCGTACAGTCAAGCGTTTCGCAGAACTTGGAGCGAATGATAGAGAGGTCACCATAGAAGTCCGTGTCGTTAGTTATACTCCTCGAGTCCAGATGGTCAAAGGCGAAGAACGGCAGATCGCATTTGGTTGGATTGAGGATGCACCATTCGATGGCCAAGAAAGCGTTCGTTGGGATTACAAGGATTGGGGCAATAATGGAGAGAATCTACAGCCGGGAGCGATTGTTCGACTGGAAGGTGTCTCAGTTAACGAGTGGAAAGGAAAGATGTCTCTGAATGTGAATCAAAGTAGCCGAGTAGCAGTATTACAGGAAGGAGGAGGAGGAGCATCTCCACTCCCAACTTCTGAACCAGTAGATCTCTCAGTCGCCTCCACCATGGAGGGCCCAGTATCTGTAGTAGCTCGTGTGATTGCAGTTCGTCCAGATATAATCACCAAACGAGATGGCAGTGGAACAATCGATGTTGTTCGCGGTAAACTTGCAGACTCCACAGGTCAGATGAGCTTCTTGTGTTGGGGTTCCTTCAATCACGAGGTTGGCGAACTTCTTCGCTTTCAAGGTGCAAATGTCCGTCGCTTCCGAGATACCCCTGAACTGAATTTCAGTGACCGAACTAGTATCGAGGTCTTCCGTGATGCGGCTTTTCCTGAGATATCGGAACTCGAAACCTCTTCGCGTATGTCCATTGCAGATATTCGCGATGGGATGCGCGATGTGTCTGTCGTTGTTCAAATTGAATCTATGGAGACACGTTCTTTCACTAGAGATGGAGAAGAGAAGAGCCTACTGAGTGTTCGAGTTCTGGATCCAAGCGGTCGCTGCAAGATGACAGTATGGGAGCCAATCGACCTTGTTCCAGGTGATGCTGTGTTGGTCAAAGATGCTCGTATTCGTGCATGGCAGGGTACACCTGATATTACAGTTGACAAGGCGACTCAGATTGAATCAATTGGAGAACCGTCGTGGGGCAAAATTGATCCTGCTGAACATGTGGTAAATCTCCACTTGTGGGAACTTGCTCAAGGTGGTTCAAGGGATGGTATCTCTACTGCGGGAGAAATTCTTGTTGTCAGAGATGATTGCGGCATTATCCAACGTTGTCCCGAATGTCGACGTGTTCTCCGTGACGGTATTTGTCCAGATACGGATGAAGCCGTTGAAGGGGTAGATGATCTTCGATTCCGTTTCGTTATTGACGATGGTGTCGCAACAGCCAATCTTCTGCTTGGCCGGGGCCCTGCCGAGGCTCTAATCGGTAAGACAATGGAAGAAATTCGTCAACTAATCGAGAACGAAGGCCGTGCAGAATTCTTGAGAGGTATCAGTGAGGACTGGTTTGGTGAACGGATGAGAATCAAGGGGCGAGGAATCGTTGATGATAGAGGTGTGATGATTATGGCTGATTCAGCAATGATTGAGGGGTCGGATCCCTCAGTTCTCGCAGCAACGGTCCGTGCAGATTGGGGGGTGGTCTTGTGAGTATAGGTGGTTCTAGGATTCGTCAACCTGCTTTGAGGATGTTTTCTGTCGAGTTCTCTCAATCCTCTCTTCCTATCATTGGCCAAGGGGAGTTTGATCCATCATTCATCGTAACTAAACTTGGGGCAAAGACCTCGAGAATGTTGGTTGCAGGTGTAATCGATAGCATGGAGAGGAGGGATACAGAAAGTGGTCCTGGGTATCGTGGTCGTCTTCGTGATCCATCTGGCTTGCATATGTTCGATATTGCACCATTCAACCCTGAACTCCATGCTGATGCCGAAGAGGTCCTTTCGAAGTTTGAGCGTGGCGACCGTTTTCTGATGTTGATGCTTGGACGTTCGCGTCACTACGAGACTGAGGACGGGGGCGTCTTCACTAGTATTCGAGCCGAGGCTTTCCGTGAGATTGATTCCAAACGTTACCACACTTGGTTAGCAAGGACTGCAGATTCTACAATGCGCCGAATTGATGCACATCGCAAAGCAAAGGAATTGGATAATGATGCAGGTGCATACCGTGCTGCTGGAATCCCAGTTGATCTAATTGATGGGATGATGCGTGCCCGTTCTCACTATGGCGATGTGGATATTTCGGCTTACGAACTAGCAGTCATGCATGCAATTAGTATGGGTGAGGGTGCACCTCCACCAAAGCAGTCAATTCCTGAGGCTGATGCTACTGAACCTGTTCCGGCTCAACCTCCAGTAATCGACCTGAGTGGGACGAGTGAAGAGGATGCAAAAACGATGGCAAAAGCCCAGGTCCTCGATGTTCTTGGCTCGGCAAGCGAGCCTGTAGACTATGACACCTTAATCCGCTCTTGTCTCGATATAGGCGTTGAACGTCTGGCAGCCGAGGAGGTTATCGATGATCTCAGGGATGTGGATGCATTGATTGTAGAGGAGACCTTTGGTTACTTCAACCTCCTTTGATTAAAAATCACGGCGATACCTTCATGCCCCCACAGGGGATGTTCAGGATGGGTTCCAATGGCTGCCATCTCATGTTTCATCCGCGCCAATGAGGGCGAATGGATGCAGTTGGAGAACTGTAATGTGCATGTCAATATCAAGAGGCGAATCGAAAGAACACTAGTTCGCGGTGGTGAAGGAGATGACCTTCGTGATGAAGGTTCAGAGTCAGCCGTATACACTCTGAGCTTAAAGGTGGACATAGCCGGTTACCAACTACTCGAGGGTTTGTTCCGTTCTGGTCAACCTTCTTTTGTTGACCCATTCCTTGATCGCGAAATGCTTGTGGCTGTTCAGGAGTTAGATTACGATTCAGATACACAAATTGTACGTCTAGTGTTGGTAGAGGATGCGGAGGCCTGAGTATGGAATCTGAAGACCGTGATCTTCTTGCTGCTTTACGTGCATTCGATGTTCTTCTTGGAGCGGGAATTGGCCTTGAATCAGTTCTGATTAATCTTGCTCGAGGCGGATATGGGGCAATCAGCACTGATATGGAACGTATCATGAAGGGAGTTAACGATGGGCGACGTCTTGAAGATGAACTGACAAGGGCCGCTACTCGAACGAAGTCTACAGGATACAAACGTCTTCTTACGACATTGAAAACGAATGTTACTTCCAATACTGACCTCATTGAAGATCTCCGTCGTCAAGCTGATCGTGAGGAAGAAGAGCGTACTGAGCGGATTGAGAAGTATATCGAGGCTCTCGAAGGCATGCCTACTGGACTACTCACTGTTGGCATGCTTGGTCCAATCATGCTCCCACTGGTCGCTGTCATGCCCTACCTATTCACAGTCCCAGTCGCGGGTATCACCGCACCATCGCCTGCTACTGCAAATATGATTTCAATGGCGGGATATGCGATTTCAGTGATTATCATGGCGATGATTGGCCTCAAGGCACACACCAAGGACCCAGGTGTGTGAGGAGATAGGTGAAAATATGATTTGGCAGTTGATGGAGCGTCTAAACGACAACCCTGCTGCAATCCTCCTCCTCCCTCTTTCCATAATTTGCCTAGGTGGAGCGATTCCACTGATGCGTGAGCATAGCCGCCGTCGTAGTATCGAACGCGCTCTCCCTGAGATGTTAGAATTGATTTCTGCTGAACTGGGTGCAGGACTTGGTCTTGAACAGGCCTTTGCAGATGTTGCCAAATCTAGGAATGATGAGGCTGGTAAGTTACTAGATCTCGCTCTAGAACGGGCTCAAGCTACCTCATTCAGTGCTGCTCTGGCACGTTTTGCTATCGAGACAAGGAGTTCAATGGTTCAGCGTGTCGTAAATCTACTCGATGCTGCGCTTGAACAAAACGCCCCCCTCCAAGACGTTACTTATCGAATGAGCATTGAGTATGAGAAACTAAACACTCTTCTTCGAATGAAGGAAGAGAAAGTGTTCGGTCAAGCCTTTACAATGATTATTCTAATGGCATTGATGCTTCCTGTCATTACTGGTTTCATCGTTGGCGTATTTGCAGGACCTGCTACGGGTTATCCATTGGGCTCAACTTTGAACGCCCTCTACATCTTCTCTGCAGCAGCTACCGGAGTTACAGTAGTAATCAGCGGTCGTATGCTTGACAGATTAGGTCAGTATGTTTGGGTGGCTCCACTAGGGATGTTCATTTCGACAGTTCTATTCCAGGGCGTATACCTCGTCGCAGGGAATCTATTTTGAGGGAAAAATATGGCAGATATAATCGATCAATATGGCGATGTCATCATCTATAGTGAAGAAGGACATCCTACACCTTTCTACGAATTCAACGGTCAGATTGCAGCCAATCCTTACGGTGTTCTTCAGGTCCTTCTTGACGATGATGATCTAGAGGAAGTGATGTACAATGGGGGTAAGCAGTGCGTGAAAATTGCTCATCGAAAGCACGGTATGTGCCGGACTAACATTTGGGTTGAGGATGAAGAAGGAATCCAAATCGCCAAGAATATTGCATCTTTCACTGATGTTCCTCTGGGCGATGGTCCAGGAATGGTTCCTATTTTCGATGGTCGTCTGCCAGATGGATCTCGTGTTAACGGCACTATTCCACCCGTATCTCCTGATGGCCCAACCCTGACGATTCGTAAGTTTCGTGAAGATCCAATCACTATTGTCGACCTAATCCGCTGGGGTACGGTATCCCCTCGCCTTGCTGCTATGTTCTGGACTTGGGTGGATGGCATGGGTGCTAAGCCTGCTAATTTTGTCATTGCAGGAGGCACTGGTTCCGGTAAGACAACTACACTCAATTGTCTTGGAATGTTTGTCCCATGGTCCGACCGAGTTCTATCCGTAGAAGATACCGCTGAACTGTCTATTCATCATGATCACTGGTTGCGGATGGAAACTCGTGCAGAGCGTCCCGACGGTACTGCTGAAATAGACATGAATGCATGTCTGAAATCCAGTCTACGTATGCGCCCCGATCGTGTGATTGTTGGTGAAGTCAGAGGTCCAGAAGCTGCGACCCTACTCATGGCAATGAACACCGGTCATGATGGGTCGTTTGGTAGCCTTCACGCTAACACAGCCAATGAAACAGTCAAGCGTCTCGTGAATCCTCCGATGGCAGTGCCAGCTATCATGCTGAGTGCTCTCGACTTGATTATCATGCAAGCTAGGCTGAATGTAGGTGGAAAGAATATCCGTCGAATCACAGAAGTTGCTGAGATTGCTGGGATGGAAGGTGATACCCCGCGCCTAAATCCGATTTGGAAGTACGATGCAGGTCAGGGGAAGATTGTCGAGACCGGCGTCCCGAGTAAAGTTCGAGAGATCATATGTGCTGCGAAGGGCTGCACTCCTGCTGATTTCGAGGCTATTGTTCGTCAAAAAGAACAGATACTTACGGATCTCGTTAACCGTGAGATACGTGATATTGAGTCAGTAACACGTGTTATTCAGACCTATCACGCAACAGTGAACTAACAGGTTAGGCGCCTTCTTCAGTCATCTTTTGAAGGCGGTCCAGTACTGCATCTGCAGCATCGAGAGTGCGTCGAGCTATTTCAGCCTCATCTGCTCCCTCGTCATCCTGAATTTCATCAAGTTCCTCCACCGTTCTTGCTGGTTTACGTCCGAATGATTCCAGAACCTCATTGAGCGTTTCCACTACATTTGTGACACGTTCTGGGTCGAGAGCAATCTGTCCTGGTAGCGTTGGCATATCATTCTCGGAAATATATCCCATCTCTACGGCAAGAGCACCGGCTGCTGCGATCAAACGTGGACGAACCTCTGGGTGATTTGCATCCCAACCTCGTCGTTCAAGAAATCGAATCATAAGGGAATGTTCTAGTGAGGTGAATCGTCCATCGTTTCTTCGTATCACTGTCTCGACGATTCGTTCCAGAGATTCGATTTGCATCTCCATTCTTTCTAGCGTCGCGCGCGCAGTTGCATCAATTTCGTCCACTCTCCTTAGTAAGAGGCGAATGGCTCGATCACGCCGTGCAGCAACGGGGTCGACATTCATTTCCATCTCATTGAGGGATATTTGGAGATCGAATAAGGCATGCACTCGGCCACTGATTGCAGGTAACTCGAGATCGAGCCCACCTTCTCTGGCATGGTTCTCAAACTCCATTCTTGCTGCAGGAATGTCTCCTCGTGCAGAAAGTAGTGTTTCTTCGAGAACATCAAGTAGAGAATTACGTTGTTCTTCAAAACGCCGAATTGCTTGTCGTTCACGCCAAGATCCAGGGAGTAAAGATTGAGCTTCCTGTTCTGCAGCTCGTCGTTCTGCCATTTCTGCTACGAGATCAAGCACAGCGTCTCTTACGATTGAATGTTCAACTGAGAAACCGCGCGGTTTGAGGTCTTCAATGAAAGCGGCGATGTCTTCAGGGGTCTGCTCACTCAATAGGAGAAAGTCTCGGATTAGGGAGCGAACTTCTGCTTCACGACTTTGGAAATCGTTCAGTGCGATTTCAGCACCGGCTTCAATGGTGGTGTTGAGTGGCTTTGTGTAAACTTCGATTTCAGTAGCAATGTTTTCTTCTATCTCTTGTAGGTATTCACCGTCTTGCTCAAATTCTTCAATAGTATCTACTTCTACAAGTGTAATGTCTTCGAGTACTTCTTCTGTCGTTTCAAAAACTGGGGGTTCAGGTTCTGTTACTGGTGCGATTTCTTTTCGAGGTGTAGGTACCTTTGCAGGTGTTGCTGCGCCCCGTTTAACTGAACGCTTGATACGTCCCCAAGCGCCCTCTTGGGATGATAGCACACCCCCTACTCGAGCGATTAACTGCGTCTTGTTTCCAGACCGGGGCGTCTCTAATCGGGCACAGAGTTCGTGAAGATCATCACGATTCATATCTGGAAGAGTATCTATGCTCAATGTCTTAGGATCTTGATGAACATGTAGCCAAAGACGCTGTCTCTTATCTTTGTGAGATCCCGAACTTTTGATTCCGAATACCTTGAGCATATCTGTTAGAAGTCTATTTGTCATGTCTTGGATGCCATCCCAGGATAGATCTTCTTCTCCAAGAACTAACTTTTCAATAAGTCGAACTCGTAATCGTTCGACGGATCCTGTGCGTGAGATACTATGAGTCGCAGCGATTTCTTTGAGTTCCTCGAGTCGGCCGGTCTGGATAGCCGCCAGAAGGTCTGCCTCGTCTACCATGGATGCCCCTCAGGGTTGAGGTTCCGCCTCATAGCCATTGTATATCTTCCGCCCCATATGAGGGCCAGCGCGCGGTTCTGAGGGTTGAACTGCTTGCGGGGTTAAGGTTGGATGAAACCGCCTTCTTTCGCCATGAATAGTTCGAGCAGGTTATTCCAATCGTTCATCATGAATTGAATATCGATGCCGAGGCGATTGATTGGACCGATGCGCTCCATAGATGTGGTACGCAAACCATCCTCACTAAGGAGTTCAACGATAATTTCGTAGCGTGGCTGATCGTCCACATCACCTTCGGGATCAATGAGATTGTCTAGTACAAATAGGTCATTCACTCGTTCTGCTTCGGTGAGGATTGGGCCAATTTGTTGTTGCCTATAGTGGACTCCAATTAGTTCGTGTAATTCAACGGGTGTCCGATGCATGACAGTCCGTTGTACTATCCATGCATTCAGTGCATGTTCATCGGTCCAATCTAAGATATTGTGGACTGGGTACCCTTGGCGACTAATTATTACAATAAGGTCGCAGAATGGAGTTGGTACAAACCGGGGGACGCCTCTCGCTTCTGGGTCATTGTGTAAAGCATGTCTTCGCCCATTCAATCCGGCTGAATCATACGCTCCTCGATGTGTCACAAATCCATTTATTTCCCCGGATTCAACAAGATTTTGAGCAGTATGCAAGCCTTCCTTTGTGTCCGATTCTATTTCCATGGAGGCGTATGTTCGAATATCGATTTTCGCTCGCCTTCTTCTAATTTGTCTACTAATCAGAGGTTCTTCACAGAGAATGACTCCTCTTGCAGGAAAGTGCTCTAAGCCATCTTCGCTGACGAGAATGTGGTGCGGGTGGTTGCGAGTTAAAGCCGCTATAACATCAAACTGCATTGAGGCCAGTTTCACTCTTTCATTCCAAACGATATTTGCAGGTGCAAGAATGAGATCTAGTTCACCGGTATCAAGAGCTGTCCATGCATCATCGATGTTCTCGATCACTTCGAATTCAAAATCTTTGATACGCTCCTTGACCACTTGAAGGCGCATAGCAGATGGGTGGTGTATGGTGGAGTATACTCCCATCCGCTCCATTCGCCGCACCCTCGATCGCATTCGACCGGACACCCGTTGATATAGCACACCCTACGGTAACCATCCATACCCATGGTTGACCTTGATGCACTCCAGGCCGAGTTATCATCTCGTCGAGACATCGTAGAGAATGCTCTAGAGGAACTTGTTCAGGCAGAACTTGCGGGCCCGTCTAGCGATGCGATGCGCATGGCTCGTTCTATACTAATGGCTGGCGGCAAGCGTTGGCGTCCAGTTTTGACACTTCTCGCACATGAAGCGGCTGGCGGCGATACTCATGATCCAATACTGAATTTGGCTCTTTCATTCGAACTCATTCATACGGCAACTCTTGTTCACGATGATCTGAATGATGGAGCACGTCTTAGGCGTGGAGCACCTACACTCCACACAGCTTATGGTGATGCAGAGGCGATTGTAGTGGGCGATTATTTATTCGCAATAGGTTTCGGTTTAGGTGCCAAGTCAGAGGATCGGATTGTGGATGCAGTGATGCGTACTTGTTCTGCCATAGCAGCAGGGGAACTCAAACAGATGCACCATATTCGTGATTTGACCACACGTCCAGAGGATTACGATGAGATTGTTCGAGGTAAGACCGCGGGGCCCTTCTCTATCGCTTGCGGTTCGGCTGCAGTGGTAGCAGGTGCTTCAGAAGAAGTAGTGTCGAATCTCGAATCCTTTGGAATGGGGATTGGTATTGCCTTCCAGATGGTGGATGACCTTCTCGACTTGACTGGAGATGCACACATGGGTAAGCCCAGAGGGACCGATGTACACGAAGGTAAGATGACATTGCCGCTTATCCATGCGTTGACGATGTTGCATGGTGAATCACGAAATAGAATCACAGAGATACTTGCTGACTTCAACGACTCTTATTGGGATGAACTCATTGGTCTTCTGGAAGAAGCAGGTTCACTGGAATATACGCTTAACCTGATCGAGACACAACTAATGACTGCTCTCAATCATCTTCGTTCTCTCCCGGAATCACCGGCAAGACGTCTAATGGAGGGTCTTGCAGAGATTTCGATTGGTAGGAGGGTGTGAAATGGCAATAATTGGTGAGCATGATGTTGTCATCATCGGTGGAGGTCCAGGTGGTAGTACGACTGCAAGATATGCTGCTCAGAACGGTGCTGATGTTCTTGTAATTGATGGAAGAGATCCGATTGGGACTCCGTTACAGTGTGGCGAATTAGTTCCTAGCAATGATGAGATGCGCCGTCTTTGTCCAGATGTTCCTGACATGGACGATTTATTCCAAACTCCTGATTATGCCATTTCTAGATATTCTACTGAGATGCATGTAGTTCCACCTTCCGGTAGACCACTGAAATATCCCTTTGAAGGTCTAGTGTTGAATCGTGTTGCACATGATGAAGCTCTGGTAGAATTGGCTAAAAATGCAGGAGCGAAATACCTTGTTGACCATTATGTCAAATCAGTCGAAGGAAATATTGTACATCTACGAAATGGGGACTCAATTATTGCAAAAATCATTGTTGGAGCAGGAGGTCATAGTGATCCGATAAGGCGTGATTATTGGGATGAAAAATCATTGAAAATTCCGGTTAAGTTTGTTCTGATGAAGGGTGATTTCGGTGACGCAGTGGAGTTACATTTCGGTTCATCTGCTCCAGGTGGCTATGCATGGATGTTCCCTAAGACTGGATTTGCCAACATTGGACTTGGAATTCAACGTAATTTTTCAAAGGGCAAGACCATGAACGCATATGCGAATGAATTCATCTCAAAATATGATGGTGATATCACCTTCAGAGGTGCAGGCTCGCTTCCTATGTCTGGCACAATCAAAAGATTCGTCAAAGGAAATTACATGCTTGTTGGGGATTCTGCAGGGATGGTATTGCCATCGAATGGTGCAGGTATCACTATTGCGATGGTAGGCGGAAGAATTGCAGGTGAAGTAATTGCAGAGCATTTGGAAAGTGGTATCCCACTTGATGAATACGAGTCGAGATGGAAAAATCAAATGGGAAAAGTAATGCGTAATTCTAAGCGTTCATTCAAGTTTGGTAGTATATTATTCAGGCTCCCCGACTGGATGTTGAATTTACTTTTCAATCGTTTAACTAAAGGGATTATTTGGCGAGCAGTTACTTGTAGACGGATGTTTGGATTGTTCTAATTCTGAGTCAAGTTTTCTGTCCTTGCCAGATTGTTGACATTCCAGGGAATATTACCTTTGATTGAACTTCAGTGAATCCATTTTCTTTCAGCATTCTCACGTAATCTTTGGTAGTTCCAAAGTGGACATAGGTCTTGGTCAGCCACTTCCACGGGTGGTCCTTTTGTCGGCATATGAAGCGAGCGTATGACCCTACCCAAATACGCATGTACAGGTAACCAAGCCACCCGTGAACTCGGTTGATCTTCGCAGGGTCAACGATTACGATTCGACCGCCTGGTTTCAGTACTCTGAGGACTTCCTTCAATCCCGCAGGCTTGTCATACCAATCTCTGAATGAGAATAGCGTACATACAGCATCGAAGGTACCATCCTCAAAAGGCAGATTTTCTGCAGTTCCTTCGACGAAAACAGCAGGGGTATAGCCGTTTGATCGTCGTTTTTCATTAACTCTGGGTTCAGCAACAGCTAACATTGCAGGAATTGGGTCAAGGCAGGTAAGTTCGCGGCCTTTGAGATTCTCTGCAAAACTCCCTGGGCCACACCCAACCTCAAGGATCTTCCCTTCTAATGGGAGCCGATCTTGGACCATTCGGCGCCAACGTTGGTCTTGGCCAAAGGTAGCGAAGCGATTGATTCGGTCGTATACAGGTATGGTGGCTTCGAGATTCGCCTGAAGGGCAGACCAATCCTCCTCGCCCATTTTGATGTGGTCCACGATCCCACCGAAATTAGAAATTCATTTGAGTTTATGCTGTCATCCACGTCAAAATCATGCTTGAATTCCAATGGTGAATATGATAAGCCCATCTTTAGTCCCGCGTCACAGGGTAGATTGCAATGGGTCGAAATGACATGCTGCGAACAATCAAAGATGCTGAAGCAGCAGCAGAGGAAACTTTGCGTGCTGCTAAGCAAAAGGCGGCAAAGATTCTGAGTGATGCTCGCGCCTCAGCTAGCGATGCACTCAACACTGGGAAGAAGGATGCTGAATCCTCTGCACAAGCTGCGATTCAATCTGCCAGAGATGCCGCAGCCGGTGATGCAGCAGTCGTCCAGAAGGATGGTTCTGCAAACGTCGATTCGATCAATAAGTCCGCAGAATCCAATCGAGATGCTGCAGTTCAATCGGTGATTGACACTATTATCTCATGAGACAATTAGGGAGGCATTAGTCATGGTTGGCGAACTAACGAATCGTCCTATGGCGCGATTCAATGCTGCCGGTCTTCGCAAGAATCTTGATTCTGTGATGCACATCTTGTGCTCCTTGAAAGCTGTAGATATAATCGATTTCGATGGCGAAGAAGGAAACCATCTCAATCTTGGTTCTCCACGTGCTGATCACGATGCTGTGGCAAAGAACCTCTCCACCTATCGAAGCATTTCGAAGTGGGTTGACTCAGTTCGTCCCGAAGGAACACATTCAGAGAAGACGGTGCGTGGTTGGATTGACGGCGAACTTCAAAATGAAATCAAATCTATTTCTGAGATTATTACGGGAATCGAAGACAAGCGTTCTGATGCCAAAGTCACAGAAGAGAGAATTTCTGCTCTAGGGGTCTTCGTTGATTTGGGCGTCGATCTTGATTTATTCGACGGCTATCGAACAGCGACTGTATTTGTTGGCCGTATCGGCGACAAGGGGTCCGGTAAAGAAGCTCTACAATCTGCTGGCGTTGATGGTTTTACTACTTCAGGCGGTGGCCTGACATTGGTCGTTGTCGCCAATGATGATGCCACTGCTGTCAACAATGCACTAGAATCTATGCGATTTTCCGCTGTTCAGCCTCCAATCGGAACAGGGGCGCCAAAGGAAGCCATGTCTGAAGCGAACTCTCGCCTCAAGGAACTCAATTCAGAGATTGAAAATCTTGAATCATCTCTTGATTCATGGTCATCTAAGCATGGAGAGAAGTTAGTATGTGGCCTTGAACTACTTGAACGTGATTTCATTGAAGCCACATCTCCTGCTCGTGTAGCTGTTAGTCAACATGCCTTCATGATTGATGGTTGGATTGTTGCCGATCGTGAAGGTGAGGTTCGAAAGGCCCTCAATGGTCTATGCAGTCACATCGAGATTGATACCGATGTTGCCCCCAAGCACCACGGCGTGCATGGCCATGGGCATCATAATGATCCAAGTCCACCAGTTGCCTTCGGCGATCATGGTCTATCTCGTCCCATGGAACTCCTTACAGATGCAGTAGGTCGTTCGGATTATGGCAAGATTGATCCGACTGTCTTCATGCTAGTAACTTACCCTCTCTTCTTCGGATTGATGCTAGGGGATATGCTATACGGGCTCATGACTCTTGGTCTTGCGGGCCTGATTTACTCACGAGTCAAAGATTCAGGTAACGATCTTGGCATATTAGCTGCCAAGTTAGTGGCTTACATTGGACTATCAACGGTCTTGTTTGGGTATATATATGGCGAATTCGCAGGATTTGAGATATTACCTCACTACGAATCTTGTGGTGCATATGCAGGAACCTCTGGCCATGCTCTTGCTGAGGGTGCATCTGGTGAATGTCACAAGGGTTGGCACCCCTATGACGGTGTTCCAGCTTGGGCAAGTTCCTTTTCAGCCCTCTATCCCTATGGGGGGGAATTCCCGAATGTTGTAGAGCATTATGGCGAACATAGCCTTTGGGAAACTCAACTACCGATGGGTGTTGTTCTTGCTTTCCCCTTCCACCGTGTATCCTACAATCTAACGGATCTCATTATATTGACTATTTACCTCGGTATTGTGCATCTCATGGTTGCATTCATTTTAGGTGCTATCGATGAGATTCGTCATGGTCATGGTTGGTCCGGCGCACTCTATGGAAAGGTTTCCTGGATGCTTGTCCTCGGTGGAGGTTTCTTCTTCTCATACGCCTACCTCATTTCTGGAGGTGGTGCAAGTCCAGAATATGCTGCACTTCTCTCTAATCTCAAGCTATGGGGCTCAATTGCTGCCGCGATAGGCGTTGTTCTTCTCATTGTTCACCTAGTTCATGAGAAGGTTCCTTTGTGGGTTGCATGTATCCTTGCTCCTATTGAGGCAATTGGGATGCTCCCAACAACACTATCCTATGTTCGCCTCTTTGCAGTAGGTATCGTAGGTGTCAAGATTGCAGAGGCTGGTAATTCTCTACTTTATCCAATGATTGTTGAAGGATTCTCGACAGGCGGCTCTATTCTTGTTGCAGTTCTAGCACTTATTGGCTGGTTTTGTGTACAGATTTTCGCATGGGTGCTTGGTGTCTTTAGCCCCAATATTCACGCTGCTCGTCTCCACTTTGTTGAGTGGATGCGTCAATTCTACACTGCTTCCGGAAAGGCCTTCGAGCCTATCGGAGGGCGGTCCCGATTCGTGGAGGTGGATCAGGGGCAACAATGACATTCCCGCGCGGTTTCGCGCCGGATACAAACACGGAGGAAGAAGAAATGAACCCGAAATTAATGAAGAACGCACTACGAATGATGATTGTCCTGTTGGCCGTAATTGGCTTGACAGACGTGGTCGCAGCGGCCGGAGCAGATGCTGCTCTGAACGGCAGCGGCTACTCTTGGGGTATGCCCCTTGCAGCTGGAATTGCTCTCGGCCTCACTGGTATAGGCACAGGTATGAGCCAAGGTCAGATTGGCGCAGCAGCTGTTGGAATGGTTGCAGAAGATGGAGACAAGTTCGTTACTGGTCTAATCTTCACTGCTCTACCTGAGACCATCGTATTGT
This sequence comes from Methanobacteriota archaeon, assembly GCA_002712285.1. Classification (GTDB taxonomy): domain Archaea; phylum Thermoplasmatota; class Poseidoniia; order Poseidoniales; family Thalassarchaeaceae; genus MGIIb-N2. Next base: position 11,466 of record PATC01000038.1, on the reverse strand, counting down.
TCGGTTTCCTTGCAATGTTCCTAATGTGAACATTCGGAAGACGAACAATAAATTCACATTTGTGAGGATTGTACTATGGGTTTAGAAAAACTCGCCAAGGATATCGCGGCACAGGCCGAAGCCGAGGCATCAGAGATTATCGCGGAAGCCAAAGCAGAAGCGAAGCGCATCTCGAAAGGAGCCAACTCCGAGGTCGCCGCCATTAGCTCAGATGCTATGGCAATGGCTGAGAAGCAAGCCGCTCAAATCGGCGTAGAATCCGTTGCTAGCGCGCGCCAGTCCAACCAGAAGGACATTTTGATTGCCAAGCGCGTTCAGATTGATCTAACCTACGATGCAGTGCGCGAGAAACTTGGGAGTTCGAAACTCAGTAAACGCTCAGCAATGTTGGATTCACTACTGAAGGAAGCTAAGGCGGAATCGAAGGGTAAGATGACTCTTCGTCCAGCAGCAATTGATCGTTCTGCTCTCGAACAGAAGGCAAGCGACTTCAATCTGGGTGATGACATCGAAGCACTTGGTGGATTTATGCTGGTTTCTGACGATGGAAGTATCAGTCTGGACTATACCTTCGACTCAAAATTGAGCGAAGCATGGTTGACATCCCTTGGAGATGTCAATAAAGCACTCTTTGGGGCACAATAGGTGGAATAAGTATGTTCAGTCGAGGAAATTGGTCCAATGCGGCGGCACGTGCTCGTTCCCGCCGTGGACGTCTCCTCGATCGGACTCGAATCCGTCAACTGATTAAGCAGCAACCCGATGCAATCGCAGCAAGTATCGGAGATGCAGGATATCGTCAGGATATCGACTTGTATGCTCACCGTCTAGATGGTGCAGAACTCGTCGAAGCTGGTCTGAGTCACAATCTCGATCGCGAGGTACATCAGGTGCTCAAGTTCTGTCAAGGTGAACTTTCCGACATCGTCGGAGTATGGGCAACTAAGATTGACTACAATAAGGCAAAATCCGTGTTAAGGGCAGTTGACAGAGGGATTGAGACTGAACGCATCAGCCATAGTGCTCTTCCGAAGGAGAATCCTGAGAACGCTGAATGGATTGCGATTGTCGATTCCTCATCTACACTTGAAGAAGCAGCTGCTAGTATCTCAAGAACCGGATTAGGTCGTGGTGTTTTCCGTGATATGGGTCCTGAAGATACTCTTGCAGATTATGAGGATGCCCTCGATCGTTCGTATTACCTATCAGCATTGTCTGTGATTCCTAATCGTGGTCCTAATTCCCCTCTACGTAAATACCTCAAGATGGAAATCGCTCATCGGGATGTGCTCAATATTCTGCGGGCGATACGCCAAGGGATATCGTCTGAGAAACGTGCCGCCATCTTCCTCCCCGGCAGCGGGCTTTCCCGTGCCACTGAGGCGGCTTTGATTCAGGCGAATAGCCTCGATGATGTGCTTCAGGCAGTCCGACGCACTTTGTCTTTCGATGATAGTGGCCTTCAAGAGGCACTACAGACATATTCTGAGACTCGGACAATGGACTCTGTTGTCGATTTGTTCCATCACAAGAGGAGCGAACTCTTACTTCGTTTCTCTCATCTTCATCCAATTTCGGCTATGCCGATTGTATACTACATTGAGCGTAAACTGCTCGAAGTAGAGAATCTCCGCTTGCTCGTGCGTGGTAAGGCGGCTGGGCTCCCTGAGCCTGTAATCGAAGCGCATTTGACATTGTGAGGATTGAACATGGAGATCGCGGTTATTGGAAGTCCGGAATTCACACTTGGATTCCAGCTTGCTGGCATTACGCATCTTCACAATCCCGCGGACGAGGAGGAACTTGCCTCTCTCTGCCGCTCGATGATTGCTGACAAGGATGTCGGCATCGTCGTTCTCGACTCTGGGGACCTTTCCCGACTCCCAGAGCGAATTCGCGATGAGGTTAATCTCAGCGTGACCCCAACCTTCCTTGGTATTGGAACTGAGGAGGATAACACCCTACGGGAGTCTATTAGGAAGGCACTCGGTGTTGACCTGTGGAAGTAAAAAAAAAACGGAAGTGAAAAAATGAGCAATAATGAAGGCGTCATCTACCGAATTTCAGGACCTGTTGTAACTGCAACGGGAATTGATGCAAGAATGTATGAAGTTGTCCGAGTAGGACATGAAAAACTGATGGGCGAGGTTATCGAAATACACGGTGATCAGTCCGTCATTCAGGTGTATGAGGATACCTCTGGAATTCGTCCAGGTGAACCTGTTCTCAGTACTGGACAGACACTTTCAGTTCAGCTGGGTCCGGGTTTGTTGACCTCGATTTATGATGGAATCCAGCGTCCTCTCCAGACTTTGGAGGAGGTCATGGGTGTTTTCATCACTCGTGGTGTAGATGCAGATGGTCTTGATCTTGAGAAGAAGTGGGATTTCGTTGCCACTGCCTCTGCAGGAGATGAGGTTGTAGGCGGCCAGATTATCGGTACTGTCCAAGAAACGGAAACCATCACTCACAAAATCATGATTCCTCCAAAGGTCTCAGGGAAAATCAAGTCTATCGATAGCGGCGAATTCAACGTAACTGAGGCCGTATGTGTCCTTGATGATGGAACAGAAATCAAGATGATGCAGGAATGGCCTGTTCGCCATCCTCGGCCTTACACACAGAAGTATGCACCAGATACTCCCCTTGTGACTGGTATGCGTATCCTTGACTTCCTTTTCCCACTTGCAAAGGGTGGTGCAGCTGGAATTCCGGGCCCGTTCGGTTCGGGCAAGACTGTAACTCAGCAGTCTCTTGCTAAGTACTCTGATGCTCAACTTGTGGTCTACATCGGTTGTGGTGAGCGTGGAAATGAAATGACTGAAGTGCTCGACGAATTCCCTGAACTCATCGATCCAAACACTGGTCAGCCTCTCATGAACCGGACAGTTATGATTGCAAATACCTCGAACATGCCTGTGGCTGCCCGTGAAGCATCCGTTTACACTGGAATTACAATTGCCGAGTATTTCCGTGATCAGGGGTATGATGTTGCTCTAATGGCTGACTCTACGAGTCGATGGGCGGAAGCAATGCGTGAGATTTCCAGTCGACTTGAAGAGATGCCCGGTGAAGAAGGATACCCTGCATATTTGTCCAGCCGTCTAGCGGAATTCTACGAGCGTGCAGGTCGTGTTGAGACACTCAATGGCGATGATGGTTCAGTTACAGTCATTGGAGCTGTGTCTCCACCTGGCGGAGATATCTCTGAGCCTGTCAGCCAAGGTACTCTTAGAATCGTGAAGGTGTTCTGGGGTCTAGATGCAGGTCTTGCTCGAAAGCGTCACTTCCCTGCAATTAACTGGCTCAATTCCTATTCACTCTATCCTCAGAGCCTGAATCAATGGTTCCGCGATAACATTGCTAGCGATTTCCCTGAAGTCAGGACGGAGATAAGTGCTCTACTGAAGGTTGAAGCGGAGCTTCAAGAAATCGTCCAACTTGTGGGTTCTGACGCACTACCAATCGATCAGCAATTGACACTCGAGGTTGCTCGTATGATTCGTGAGTACTTCCTGCAGCAGAATGGATTCGATCCAGTTGACGCTTACAGTGGTGTCGAACAGCAATACGCGATGGCTAAGGCTATCCTTACTTTCCAAGATGAGGCAAAGAAGGCCATGGCTGCCGGTGCTCGCCTTCAAGACGTTGTTAATGTCCCCTCTCGAACTGAACTTATGCGGGCTCGCTTCGCAGAAGGTTATCTAGAGAATATTGGAGGCCTTGTCGACGACATGGTCGGTGAAATTACTGGCACGGTGGAGGCCAACTGAAGGAGGGATCGTGAATGACTAGCAAGGAATACAAGACAATCACTGACATCAAGGGACCATTGGTGTTCCTCGAGAAGACCGAACCTGTCGCCTATGGCGAGATTGTGACGATTCGTCTAAGCGATGGTTCAATGAAGAACGGCCAAGTACTCGACACCTCTGATGACGCTGTCATCGTTCAGGTATTCGAAGGCACTGAGGCAATCGATAGACAGGCGGGAGTCAAGTTTCTCGGCGACGTCTTCAAGCTCTCCGTGAGCAGAGATCTTGTCGGACGAATTCTCGATGGTGCAGGACGCCCTCGTGATGGCGGTCCTGATATCGTAGCAGAAGAGAAGGCAGACATCATTGGTGCAGCAATCAATCCATACTCACGTCAGTCTCCTCACGACTTCATTCAGACTGGTGTAAGCGCAATCGACTGTTGTACTACGCTTGTTCGTGGCCAGAAGCTTCCAATTTTCAGTGCATCTGGTCTGCCACATAACGACATCGCTCTCCAGATTGCTCGCCAAGCGAAACTCAAGGATAGCGATGAAGAGTTCATCGTAGTTTTCTGTGCGATGGGTATTACTGCAGAGGAGTATAACTTCTTCAGAACAGACCTTGAGCGCACGGGTGCTCTAGAGAACGCAGTTCTGTTCGTCAATCTCGCTGATGATCCTGCAGTCGAGCGACTAATTACTCCCCGACTCGCGCTGACCGCGGCTGAGTACCTTGCATTCGAGCATGATTATCACGTGCTCGTTATCTACACGGATATGACGAACTACTGTGATTCACTCCGTCAGATTGGTGCAGCCCGTGAAGAGGTTCCAGGTCGACGTGGTTATCCTGGATACATGTACACTGACCTTGCAATGCTCTACGAGCGTGCAGGGATTGTGAAGGGTAAGAAGGGTAGCATCACACAGTTCCCTATTCTCACAATGCCGGGTGACGACATTACGCACCCTATTCCGGATCTCTCTGGTTACATTACTGAGGGTCAAATCGTGATTTCTCGTGAATTGCATCAGGCAGGAATCTATCCTCCAATCAACGTCTTGCCATCGCTCTCTCGGCTCATGGGCGGTTGCATTGGTGAGAAGACCACTAGAGATGACCACAAGAAAGTCAGTGATCAAATGTATGCTGCATATGCGGAAGGACGCGAACTTCGTGGCCTCGTAGCGATTGTAGGAGAAGATGCCCTAAACGAGCGTGACCTTCAACTACTGAAGTTCTCAGATATTTTCGAGGATAAGTTCCTTCGTCAAGACCGTGACGAGGATCGGACGATTGACGAGACTCTCGACCTCTGCTGGAGCCTCATGTCGAGTATTGATGAGAAGTATCTTGTGCGACTCGATCGTGAACTCATCGATAAGTATGGTCAGCACACCGAATGATTAGTTGCAAGAAGATTGAGTTAGGAGGTGAGTGAATGGCGTTGGATATCAAGCCTACACGCAGCGAACTCATCAACCTCAAGCGTCGTATCAAGCAGACTCAGAATGGTTACAAACTCCTGAAGATGAAGCGTGATGGCCTTTTCCATGAATTCCGTACACTTCTAGCCGAGATGATTACTGCTCGTGAAGAGTTGGTTCAGACTTTCCGTGAAGCAAAGCAAGGTATTGATTTGGCTAGTGCGGTTGAAGGCGGAATCGTTGTTCAGAGCGCCGCTATGGCTATCGCCAATCATCCTGAAGTCATGGTAGAGCGTCGAAATATCATGGGTGTCGTGGTTCCAAGTGTAACAGGTGAACATCTAACCAGTACGATCGATGAGCGTGGTATGGGCCTTGTTGGGGGCTCGCCCTATATCGATGAGGCTGCAGATGGGTATTCCGCACTAATCGAAAAGATAGTCAAAGCAGCTGAGATGGAAGCTACACTCAAGCGTCTTCTTGAGGAAATTGAAGCCACTAAGCGCCGTGTGAATGCTCTTGAGTTTGTCGTAATTCCTCAGATGGAAGATGCAAAAGTGTTCATTCAACTTCGTCTCGAAGAGATGGAGCGTGAAGAAACGTTCCGGCTGAAGCGATTCAAGAACAAGTGATGTCACTCAATATTTTGCAATCCGATAATCCTCGTGATAGATCCTCGGCTTCCAGTCGATGACTTTGTTTTGAATCGTTGAGATATATTTCGTTGTAAACTAGAGTCATCGAGTCCATGGGCTGACATGAAGGGTCATATTGGACTATACCGAGCGAATTATCATGAGCGAGGGGGATTCGGCGGTTCCTGCCCTCAAGGTCGAACGTCGAGCTTGGGGTCAACGTGAGTTCCTTGAGCGTTTAATCTCCGAGCATTTCGTCCTCATTACTGAGTCTGAAGGTGGCATTTCTTGGCGTGTGGATGCGATTGATTCCGACGTAGCAACAGCCTTGAGTGCATTATCTGAGCGATTGGAACCTCTTGGTTGGCTTCCATTACTTGAAGAAGAAGAACCGTATATCCTTGAGATTACTCAGTTCCCAATTCGTCCAGTTACAATTTCGAAGCAGATGCATGTTGTCCTCTGGATTAGTAGCATGATATTCCTGACACTGATTGGCTCATCTTGGGCAGTTCGTGTAAATCCTGATTCTACGGTGTTGACCGGTTCGTCGTTGGCTTCAGGCTTTATTCTGTATGCGTTACCAATGATGGGTACCGTTGCTCTAGCTAGTATCCTCCGTCGAGCAGTAGCTTCCGCACATGGCGTTCGAGTTGATCATCTACTGCCGCTCAGCCTCCCGTTCACGATTACTGGACTTAATCCGATTTGGCCATTTGGTTTGGTGGGGCTCCTCCATCTCCGTAGAGTCGACCAGATTCTCTTTCCGGATCGTGGGGTTCTTGCCCGTGTTTCAATAGTGGTGCCTGCTACTCTAATTCTGTCAGGGATTATTTTCTCTATTCTTGGTCTTCGGGCGACGTCGGGGATTCCACCAGAGTTTACAGAAATGCCTTTTGTTTTGGATTTGAACTGGCTTGTTGAGATTACTGGGACGTTACTCGGTTATGATGTTACATCTCGTTCCCAATGGGCATCTCCACTACTTCTTGCTGGCCATGGTCTCATGGTTATCGGTTTCATCCTATTGCTTCCAATTCCGAACTTCCCTGGAGATCACCTGTATACAGCTCTTCGTGGTAGTCAGGCAGTTGTTGACACTTCTGAGCAGGCACGTGCCCTACTTATGACGGTGATTCCGGTGATTTTTGTTTATTTCACGGGTCAATATTGGGTGTGGATTGCAATCGGAAGCCTTGCTGTATGGCGTCGTTTCCAATCTGAAACGGTCCCCATACCATTGGTACTGAATGAAGCAGCACCTCCTGAGCGCAGCCCTGGTGGCTGGGTAATTCCAGTTATGCTATGTCTACTCGTCGCCTCAGTCCCTTCTTTGCAGATTTCACATGCTATGGTCGATTGGGATAGTGATTTGGATACATCAGATTGGATTACAGATTTCGACATGGGTCCTGAGAATGAGAGTGTTCTCAAATTCGATCTCAAGAGTAGTGGTGTTCAATCTAGATCTGGCCTGATTCATGTTTCTGCTATTGGAGCAGTAGATGGATGGTTATTCGATATCCGGTGTGGTAATCAATCAGATTTCAACGGTACTGATTGTGCATATTCCATTAATGCAGTAGAATATGGATTATTGGAGATTCGTGTAGTGCGTCCCAATCAAACCATAGTCGGGCAAATTGAGATTGGAATACATGTTGAAGGAAGTCGTGGCGATATGGAGTTACATCATTCTGTAATTTTGAATTCTTCAGGTATACCACGTATTCTTGGTCAAGGATGGTCTCAGGATGAAGCGACGGGTTTGCACTGCGTTCATTTGGTTCTAGACTCAATTAATCAGGCTGCAAATCTGTCTCTTTCGAACTTACCTTCGTCTTATTCTGATTGGACACTCATAGGTGGCCATATTCAGCCTATTTTGAACCCATTGAATTTCACTGAAAATGAGCCAATGATGGTGTGTGTAAGCCCCTCTGAGATTGCGATCCCAACTACTGAGCGTTCTAAGGATGGGCGATTACTCGGACCTAGTTTAATCCTTGAACTGGATGATGGTGTTCGTATCAATCTCGATGTACCTCTCTTGGACGTTAGCCGTTCAGTGGTTGTTCCTCTCGATGGTTGGCCAGTGAATGGTACTCTTCCATTCATGGGTGATGCGATTGGATGGAACTTGAATGAATCATCTCCATGTGCAAACTTTGTTCGACTAGATTCTATGGAAAATTTCACTTGGTCACCGGTATCTGGAATTGTAAATCGTCAGATTGAACGCTTTTCTCTTGAAATTGGAAATGGAACCTTGAATCCTCCGCAGGAGGGATTCTTGACCACTTGTGAGGGCAGTAATCCAACTATACATTCTCTTGTTGAGGGGCCATCAGTTTTCGTAGATGGCGAATTCTTAGTTCTCGAAAGAATGTATTCTGGGAACAATGACATTATTCTGAGTAATTTCGGTTCTGAAGATGTGACTTTGTCATCAGTTCATCTCGCATCTGCTTCGTTAGCTTCAGTATGGGATACAGACCTACCGTCGTTTATTCCTAGTAACGGCACCGTGACTGTATCAATGGAACGTTCCGAGGTGCAGGGAGGCGTTTCTGGACTTTGGTTTGAGGTTTCAGGAGACGGTTTGTTAATCCGATATGTTGCTCTCTGTACGAACAATCAGGGTGAGGCTTGTTCAATTGTGGAGGGTTGATTGTGCGTGTCGGAATTTTCGGCATAGGTGCTATTGGCGGTCTGTTTTTACATCGATTGTCTGGAATAGAATCTGAACTCCACTTACTTGTTCGCGGTGTCACTAAAGATCTGCTAGATGATAGGGGCCTACTAGTGCATTATGATGGACACCCTGAAATCCTCGAAGTAGTGCCTCCGCAAAGATTCCAATATCTTGATTCATCCACTACGCTAGATCTAGTAATCGTTTGTGGAAAGAATCACGATGTTACTGAATTAACTGGCATTGCCTCCCAGCATTTGGGTGAGAATGGCAAGATTCTTTTTGTTCAGAATGGTATAGGCCATCTCGAACGAGCCGTCAATATTGTAGGCAAAGAAAAGGTACTTGCAGGCTGTGTAACTCATGGTGTTACATGTCTGAGCCCTGGAGAAATTCGGCTTGCTGGAACCGGCGAGGTCGTCATAGGTCCAGTTAGCCCTGATGCTTCGATAACGGGCCTACTTGAAGCGATATGTGACATTTTTGAGCGTGCTGAACTTGTTCCTCGTGTCGTTGTTGATGGTTCGATAGCCGTATGGAGAAAACTTCTCCTGAATCTTGCAATTAATCCAGTGGCCTCCATTGCAGGTGTCGAAAACGGTAGGCTACTAGAATCGCCGTTGCGTGAGGTTTCAGTGGGGGCATTGATCGAAGGTATTGAGGTGGCCCGGCTTGAAGGTATGATCTTTGATGTGCACGATCTTGTTGGAGATCTTGAGCAAGTATTGTCCTCTACTGCTAAGAATCGATGTAGTATGTTGCAGGATATCATCAATGGTCGACGAACCGAAGTAGACGCAATTTGTGGTGCTCTTGTAGCTAAGGCCGAATCTCATGGTTTTGCAGTTCCTCGGATAGAGACATTGTGGAATCTAGTTCGTTCTATCGAGAATGTAACTTAATTTCATTCAAGATCGAGATTATAGTGTAGTCCAATATTTTCTCGTCGATTCTTAGCTGCCTGAGTTACTAATCTTGCTAGTATTGACATATTACGCAATTCGACGAGATCTCTCGTTGGCCTAGATGCTCTCCAAATTCGTTCTATTTCTTCACCTGTATGGTCTAATTTTCTGAGGGCTCGGTTCAACCTCTCATCCCTACGTACGAGTCCTACATCATCGGACATTATGGTTCTAAGTGCAATTCTATCTGCTTTTATTGGAGCATGTTCTTGGAGGCGATGTAACCCATCTGCTCTCCATACGGGGGCATTGTTAATCTCAAGTGAGAATCCATCGATGCGCTCTAGTAAGTGGTTACGAGCACGGTGCGACATTACGATGGCTTCCAATAGGCTATTTGAAGCAAGCCGATTTGCACCATGTAGGCCAGTAGATGCGACCTCTCCTATTGCATATAGACCTGGATACACCTCTCCATTTTTCGTAATACATTCTCCATTCCTACCTACGTCTATTCCGCCTACGATGTAATGGGCGGCTGGAATCACAGGAATTGGATCGGGGCCAAATTGAATGCCATGAGTTTTGAGTTTATTCGCTATGGTGGGAAATCGATCATTGAGTTCTTTCGAATCCAGATGTTCTGTGACCAGTAGAGCATGAAGTTCCCCACTCTTCTTCAACATCTGATCAGTCGTTCTTGCAACTATATCTCGAGTGGCTAGAGATCCTCGAGGGTCTTCTTCCAGCATATAGGAATAGTTTGCGGGCTCGCCTCCGTCATTGCGAAAATTTCGATGTGCTTCGATTGTCATCAGAACGGCACCATGTCCCCGTAACGCTTCTGTAATCAAGAACGGCCTCTTTCCTCGGATTGCAAGAGCCGTCGGATGGAATTGGATGAACTCCAGATGTTTTGTTCCCGCTCCTGCTCGGTAAGCCATCGCCATCCCGTCCCCAGTGGCAACACTTGGGTTCGTGGTTTCCCTCCATAGTTGTCCTGCTCCACCAGTGGCAAGAACTAGCACTCTACAACAAACAGTGTGCACAGCCCCTTCTGAATCTAGACACCATATTCCGCGCACTCCTTTCTCAGGATGGCCACGTTTCCGCATTATCACATCGATTGCCATCCATTGCTCAAGGATGGTGACATTTTGCTGTTTGAGTCTTTCAATCAGCGTAGTCTCAATTGCTGCCCCGGTCCGATCTTTTACATGTAGGATTCGTTTTTCCTGATGTCCGCCTTCTTTTGCAAGATCGAATTCTCCATCACTACGTCGTTCGAATGGAACACCTTCATCGATAAGTGACTGAATTCGGACCGCTGCTTCTGATATTACATCGCGAACCAAATCCTGGTCACAGATTCCAGCTCCGGCTGAAATTGTATCCTCGATATGACGTTCAATCGCGTCCTGATTTGATGGATCTAGTACTCCTGCGATGCCTCCTTGTGCCCAATTAGTCGAGGAATCTTTCAGATTTTTTTTGGTGATGACTGCGACATTTCGCCCTGCTCGAGCTATTTCAAGTGCCATTGTCAAACCAGCGATACCTGAGCCGACAACTACTACATCGAAGCCAAGGACTTCTTCTGGCATGTTTGGCAACGCTCGTTTCGTCATCAAGAATATTCGTGTCCAGTGTTAATTGACGGAACCGTGAAGAGGCATAGAGAACTAAATCGATTCCATGAAGCCGCAGGCCCGGATTCTAATCATGGGGCTATGTCTTCTCGTCTTGTGTACTGTACTTCTAAACATCGAGTATGGCCTTTGGCAGGATGGCTTCGTTCGTCAGAAAGTCGAATTGGTGGGGTTGTTCATAGGTCAGTGTAATGAACAGAAGATTTTGGATGACATATCCGCTACTGGGACTTCGGATTGCTTGCGTCCTTTAGGGGACTATGCTCTTATTGATTTCATTCTGATCTTCGTGTGTGGCTTGATTTCGGCTCTCTCAGCAAATATCCTACTTGGTGGCGGTAAATCATCCCGTAGTCGATCTCGTCGTCGTTCATGGGTGTGGATGCTTCTCGGATCT
>PATC01000037.1 GCA_002712285.1 Methanobacteriota archaeon | reverse complement strand
GCTGCCGAGATCGCATAGCCTGGTATTGCGCATGACTGGAAATCATGTGGGATTTTCCCTCCGGAGTTCAAATCTCCGTCTCGGCGCCATCCTCAACCCCATACAGGCGTCGGTGCATTCATGACCGGCCTTCTCATAACACATTCATGTCCGAAGAGGACGAACCCTTGGGTGATGAGGCCGAAGGGATGGCCCGTCTCTCAGAAGTGCCGACGGCCACCGATTTCGTGGAATGGCATGAGAGTCTTAAGTGGATTGACCATATGGTTACAGATTTGCAACACATGATCAGATTAACTTTCTCAAATTGGTCTGGCCTCAATCTACTTGCCCTCTCACTTGCTGGACTCGCAACCATCACAGGTGCATGGGACTTCGGCGTCGGAGAACTTGCTAGCGGAGGGGATTATCGATTTTCGGGGATAAGTATCTTCAATTCTGAATCAGGCTTGTTTGCGATTACTTCTACATCTTTCTTCCTCACTATCGTTTCCGGAGTTCTCTGGCTAGGATTCATTGGTGTGAATTGGCAGATTTTTCCGCTAATGAGGTCACACGCAATAGCTCTAATGATCAGTATGCTCAGTGTCCAGATTGGCATGATTTCCGCACATTCGGGAGCACCTGATTTCCCAGTCGGAGCCGGCGTCTCTGATTTACTTGGAATCTTTGTAGGTGAAGCAGTTCTAGTGTTCATCCTTGTAGTTGTAATACATCGATCTGTAACCGAAACTAGAGATTTGCACGTCCAAACACGACATCAGCATCCCGACCCATACGAGATGGAGCGAGCGAAACGAGACCACAGCCTTGCTGGCTGGACCCTTACCATATTCCTATTCGCACTGTGTATCAACCTCGCAGGATTTGCCGGTGCAGCGCATGTTGCGGAACGCCCACCGTTCGAATCCACAAGGATGTTCAGTTATCTTGCATACATTCTCTTCACCATGCTCTCTGGATCCCTAATAATGCTCATTTTATGGTACCCGCAGTTCATGCTTGGTGGCACAACACTGACAATCGAATCAGAAGCATCGAGAATGGCAACTGCTGCTATCGGAGATCCCTCAAAAGAAATAGGCATCTGCCCATCATGCAATGCTCCAAGTGGAGCACATATGACTACAGACGGCATCATCATCTCATCCTGTAATTCCCCTGATTGTGATGGGGAAGGACCTGTTGGACAAGACTGTCCAAACTGTGAAACATTAATCTCTGCATCCATAAAATGTGTATCTTGTGGTGCTAGCACATCTGTAACAGACCTATTTCCAATGGAGGATGCATGGTAATGGACATTCAATCAATTCGTGAACAAATTCCCTCACTAAATGGCGATAGCCCCATCTATCTGGACAATGCATGTGTTACTCTTCGACCACAGAGCGTCATTGACGCAGTCACTCGATATTACGAACAAGAACCTTCCTGCGGTGGTCGAAGCGCACATCGGTGGGGGATGGCTGTGACCCGAACCGAACACGCTGCTAGAGACGGTATCGCCCGATTAGTCGGCGCTCAAGGCCCAGACGAAGTTGTATTCACTAGGAACGCCACTCATTCAATCAATGCCGTTGCCCATGGAACAAAGTGGCAAAAGGGCGACGTGGTTGTAATCACTGATAAGGAGCATAATTCCAACTCAATACCTTGGAGAATGCAAGAAGGAGTTGATGTGCGTGTCACTCGTACTAATGAAGAGGGGAAATTCGATCTTGAGGACTTTGAAGCCATTTGTGCAGATGCGGGTAATTCACTTCGAATGGTAGCGATAGGTCACACAAGAAATCTCGATGGAACATCTACCCCTGCGAAAGAATGCACAAAAATAGCTCACGATCATGGAGCCCAAATTCTACTAGATGCCGCTCAATCTGTCCCTCACCAGGTTGTGGACATGAAGGATATTGGAGCAGACTTCCTTGCATTCAGCATCCACAAAATGATGGGGCCATCGGGGATGGGGACACTCGTTGCTTCTGAAGATGCTTTCAACGGTTTGCGTTCAATAGCTGCAGGAGGACAGACCGTATCACGATCTACTCTTGACGACTATGTCTTCAAACCAGGAAGGGGCCATCTTGAAGGCGGCCTAGGGCATTACGCAGGATACTATGGCACTGCCGCAGCTGTTGATTTCTTAAATGAACTATCGATGCAGAAAGTCCACGATCATGAGGTGAAAATTAATCGCATTATCAGTGAAGGTGTGCGTGACCTCGACGGCGCCTCAATCATTGGCCCCAACGATCCATCAGAGCGAGGCGGGATTACCTCAATCTTGCTTGAAGGTCGTGATCCCCACCAAATTGCAATAATGCTCGATGAAGGATTCGGGATTTATGCACGAAGCGGACTTCATTGTGTAGACCCATGGTTTCATGCTAACAATGCTTCGAACGGCTCTCTAAGATTCTCGGCTTATGCTTACAACACAATCGAAGAAGCAAAACAAACCGTGGATGCCATGGATGAATTATTCACTGCAATCCCAAGAACATAATGACCGAATCGATTTGTAGGAGCACCTTGTGCTAATTCTGTGAATAGCGACGATGAGGATGTGATTGACGCAATCCTTGAACAAAATGCTCCAAGTAATCTAGAGGAACATTTCATCCAATCAATAGCTAACTTTGAACCAAACAAAGACGTTTTTTCTGACTCAGAAAAAGTGACAACACCCATTGATTCAACTGGAAAAAAAATATTTGAAGAAGCCGAAATATTGTTCACGCCTTGGTGGTTTCCACTCACGCGTTGGTTTGGGAAACCAAAAGTGATTTTGGCATCAATTATGATTCTATTAGCCTCATCCATAATTACTATTTTTCCCGATGGTGAGATAATTCTAATCGGACCCCCACAGGAACTCATTGATTGGCAAGAAGAACATGAAGTGATGACTGGATTGGATTCATTTGTTGGCTGGGATGGCACCGGCGTTGATGTATGCATAGTAGATACAGGAATTGACTTGGCTCATCCTGATCTAAGCGAAGTCACCCTAGCAGGATGGACCGATGTGATCAATCAGGAATCTGAACCCTACGACGATGAAGGCCATGGAACCTCGATGGCAGGTATTCTTGTGGCCGATGGTGGTTTGAATGGTATCGCTAAGGGTGTAAATTTGTTTATCGCTAAAGCACTCGCGAGCGACGGTAGTGGAGATGACCAGACAGTCGCTACTGCAGTAGACTGGTGTATACAGCAAGAAGTCGATATCATCAGTATGAGCCTTGGTGGGAGTGCAGGACTACGCTTCTTTGGGCAATCAACAGATGAATCAGAAAACTCCGTTCAGGCAGCACTTGATTCAGGAATCTATGTCATTGCTGCCGCTGGCAATGATGGTGGCCCTGATGATGATGGTGATGTAGAGAGTCCAGGTTCGATACAGCGAGTAATCTGTGTCGGAGGCCACGACCGTTCTGGAGAAATGTGGGAAGGTAGTAGTCAAGGTGACAACAATGGTGGTTTCTTCCCTCCACGACTCCCAAACAGCGACCCAGACATGAAACCAGAAATCACTGGAGGAGGACATGAAGTTCCAGTTCTAATCATACCTAGTTCAGATTATCCAGATTATGTGTGGGGGTGGTCATCAGGGACAAGTGCGGCAACGGTCTACGTTACCGGTGCATTGGCAATCACCCTTCAGGCCGCACCGAATCTACAACCTAATGCCGTTGATGGCGGACCTGATGCCATCTTAAACGTGAAAGAGACCTTGATGGAGACCGCTTCTGATGCCCCTGAATCACACGACGATCGCGAAGGTTACGGGCAACTCAATGCTGCAGCCCTATTCCAAAACCTCACAGGACTGGACCCAAGTGTACCCCCAACTGGATCCACGTGATTAGTTCAGACGCCGAATTGCCACTATTGAACCGCCTTTGACTTCCACAATTCCAATTGCATGTTCAGAAGACCATCCCTGAATAAGACGTATCCAGTGATTGAAAACCTCGACTCGCATTTGTGCATCATTTTGTGGCTGACCTTCGGTATAATCTCCCACATCAGATGAAGGTACCAACGGCTCAGGAGTCAAAAGAACACCACCAGGTCGAAGAAGTTCGAAACCACGTTCGACATCTTTCACTTGGCCCCTCCAATCTGTATTAACTAAGATTACATCTGCAGGAACTGGAAGAATAGATCCTGAACGTGCCTCTTCAGGCATAGAGGCATTTGCTGCAATCCAAGCTATTGATTCGCTGACCATAGTATCCCAAGGACCTACGCGAACATGGCACCAATCAGAAGCAGAGAATCGCTCAACAACTCTCTGCAAAATTACTCCGAATCGCTGACCTTCTTCTACAATTGCATACGACTTTGGATGCCCTCCATCTTCCCAAGCATCATGGAACCATGCACTGAGTTGACCAATACCTGCACCAACCTCGATGAAGTGATCCGGAGCTAAACGAACCACGATATCCCTCAGTCGTGCACGCATTGATCTTGAGATTGGTTCAAGTTCCATATGCAGCATCTGCTGAGTAATATTGGCTGCAATCTCCGGTTCTTCATCACCATACTCAGATGCAGCAAGGAGTGAGGCCATAATCTCCTCTTGTGAAAATAGAGGAAGGCCTCCGTCCATACCAATCGCTCTAGTTCGTCACCCTTGAACCATCCCTTCATCCAACAGACCTAAATGAAGTGTGAACGGCGCGCGTCTATGGAGGGCACAATTGACGATATCGAGGCGGAAGACGATGAGTTCGTCCATGTAGAAGATTGTCCAGCCTGTGCCAGTCAAGAAGTCCATGAGATTCTCTCAGAGAAAGAGGTAGGCGGAGGAGCAGACTACAGAGTACGATGTGAAACCTGTTCACATGTGCACTTGATTCAAGTAAGGCCTCCAAAGGCTGTTTCTGTCCAGTTCACTCTTTCTGATGGCGCACACAGCATCAGTGAAGAAATCGAAGTTGATGATGATGAGATCATACATGTCGATGATGTATTCGATCACGCCCAACGGCTCTGGAGAGTCCAGACTATCCACCTCAAGCAGGAGCAATCAGTCCGATCGGCTGACCCGCGTTCAATCGTCTCTGCTTGGGCAGTACGTTGTGACCTTGTCCGGATTAAGGTCACAATGACTAGAGGAGAAGAAAGTAATTCCAGCATAATCGAATCCGATCCTGAAACTGTTTTTGCTTGTGGTTCAATCATCGAACTCGAGGGAAACAAATGGCGTATCCGGGCAATCCATACAGGACGTGGCCGAACTCTGACTGGGCGCCGAGAAGCGGCAGAGATTAGGCGCCTATTCCTCCACCCTCCTCCTGAACCACGCAAACGACGCTCAAAAATGACGGACTAACGTCGATTAGACCACGGGAAAAGTAAAGCCTTGGTAATATGCCAAGCTACATCTGGATTCTCACGAAGTCTCCTTACACCATACTCATACCACTTTGAGCCATATGGCAAGTACACACGTGTACGATGGCCTTGTTTAGCGAGTTTGCGTCGAAGATCACCTCGAACCCCAAGTAACATCTGGAACTCATAACCAGGACCCTTTCCTAAGCGTAAAGGTCCAGCAGTTTCCCGCGGGTCAGCAATCCCTGGACCCATGCCCCTCTGTTCAAGCGAAACCAAGGAATGATTCACAATCGCAGTATCATGAGATGCAATCCCGACGTATGCACCATAATCTAATGCAACATCAATAGCCTGATTTGTTGCATCTGTAATTTCAGAACGCCCAGTGAATGCTATTTCCTCTGGTTCGAGATAGATTCCCTTACAAATTCGATGATCCGCTGCTGGACCAAGAATCTCCGATATCATCTCGATATCGCCTAACGTTCGATGCAACCGTCCTTGAAGTACGGTACCTATATTCGAAAGACCACGATCATACATCCTCGTCACGAGGTCGATAGTGGCCTGAGTAACTCTATGATCTTCCATATCAAGACGAACGAAAATATCGTTCGCTGCCGCTTTACGAACAAGTTTCTCGATAGAACTCTCGGCAATTGTTGGATCAATGAGTAATCCGAAAGCTGTTGGCTTAATAGAAAGATTAGCATCAATTCCAGTATCAATAATCGTCTCAAGTACACGACCATATTCTTCAACGAAGAAAGCTGCCTCCTCCATAGTAGTGATTTCTTCTCCGAGAACATCAATCGTGAAACAGGCTCCTTCACTCTCCAATCTACGCATAGTCTTCACGGCGGCAGAGAGATCTTCTCCTGCGTGATAGCGGCGCGAAACCCAACCCACTATGAATCGAGGCATGATTGGCAGAACCGCTACCACGGCACGACCGAGCAGGCCCATGCAACTCTGTCCATGAAGAGGGCTATGACAATTCCCGCTTAGACTCATCAAATGCGACGAAGTCTGCCTGACGAAACAATGGTATTCCTTTGCTCTCGAGATGGCGCCTAATCGATTGCCTCTGCCAACCTTTGAATGATTTACGATCAAGATGTGCTACAATCCTAGAATCTGGAAAAACTCGTTTTGTTTGTTCAAGGCATCCATCAATCGCATCCTTCCATAGTCCCTCTGGAAGTGGCCCTGTCAATGGGTCCCAATCAGGTTCTTGGGGCTGAATGAATGGAAGTGAATACGACGCGAGAAGATGCCCACAATGTGCCGATGTACCACGTAATATTGCTTGATGCCTAGGAGCATAGTGGCCCCCACCTAAACCAAGGAAGGCAAGTTCACGCACTACCGCGACCTCTACCTCCTTCTCCAAGTCAAACTCTTCTGCAAGTACGTCTGCCCATACCTCTGCAGCATCTGTCCGACCCCAATGTTCCTCAGTCGAACCGATTTCTATGAACAACGTCGGAGTATCTAGAAGCGGGCCATGGTGAGTAGTCTCCAAAGTGACTTCAAACTCCTCAATGAGACCACTTTCGTTAGCGATTCTATCCAATCGCCGAAAAAGAGAAGCAAATCTAGGAGACGGTGGTACAGTTACACCCTTTTCTCCTCCATACTCCGCTGCCTCTCCATGAGGTGATGCGCCGGGAATACCGATTGCATGCAAAGTGAGACTTGCGCGCCCAGATGCTGCGACATGGCGGGAAAGAAATAGGACCTCACTCAAACTTCGTGAAGTTTCATTTTCGTAGCGTTTATCGAGATTATCGCTGTACAAATGTGACTCCTTTCTCCACCAAAGATCTACACGGTCACACCGATGACGCCATACTCGCCCCCCATCAACCGACTGACATTCCTTCCATCCTCCACGTGCAAGTAATGCTGTCCCTTGGACCGTAGAGCCAATATCTGCATCCGATACCACAAGCAGAGAGACTGCTGCCATGCATTGGTCTATGTCCTCCAATGCTTGAACCTCTTGGATAGCCACCACATGTTCAAACCAATGAAGAGGTTACACAGTGACATGATTGGAGGAGCTGCAGGACCGATTCTCCGATGCTTTGGGAAAAATGAAGCAATGGTTGCCGTTCTAATGGATGATTCGATTCAGCGTTGGGATAATACTAATCAGAAATTCCTCCCACCTGACCTACCACTCCCTACCGAAGTCGCTGAAATTGCTGTTCGCGAGGATCTTGCTATTATTTCTTGGATAGATAGGGAATTACGAATAGCACAAATCGCGGGATACAGTATGGATCATGAATGGCCAGCCGCATATACTGACAGAGCAGACTACAGAAATGCAATTATGGCAAATAAGGAAATTCATACTCTAAAGTCACTATGGAATCATGGAATGTCAGCAGAAATTCTCGCCATGGACATAGATGAAAGGGGCGCTGTATTTGTCGCTATGAATCGAGGAATCTATCTAATTGAACCAACGACATCCCACGAAATCTGGAGATCAGAAATTCCTGAATGGCTACCACCATGGGAAGGTGCCAAGATAGATTCTCTAACTTTATCTGTGCACCTTAGTGAGAACCTGATTTACATCTTCGATGACCGAGGATCATGGGCATGCCTTGAACGAAGCAATGGAACCCATACAGGAAAAGGCCGACTTCCGTTCCGAGGGAAACCAACGGCAATTTGGAGAGGGCCAAGTGGTTGGGCTATGACTGAATCAAGGCATAAAATACATCTTCTAAACCACGAATTTGAACTATTGACAACAATCGATACACCTGGGCCCGTACGTCATGCTATCCAAGTTGGAACAGAGTGGTATTGGACTGGCTGGAGACATGATGGAGAATTAAGCGCAATTCATGAACGACCAGAGCACGGAGTATGGATGTATTTGATGGACAATCAAATTAAAGTCCTCTGCAACGACGGACAGTGGAGCCCTTTCGGATCAATCGTCTGAATTACTCTTCTTCCGAAGAATTTTGCTCGTTGCTCTCACCATCTTTCCTAGTGTAGCCACAACGTCCACATGAGACACGATCTTCGTGAACTGCTAGGAAAATTCCGGGTCCACATCTAGGATCAGGGCAAAACTCTCCTTTCCTGACGAGCTTGCCATCGGACACGTCATATTTACTGACTTTCGATTTTCGCCACTTGTCTCCCATCATTCTCCCTCCTCAGATTCTTCTTCGTCACCATCTGATGAGGATTCATCCGCGGAAGAATCCTCAGCTACCTCTTCTACTGCTGGAGTTTCTTCAACCGCTGCAGCCTCTGCGTGAGCCCCGCGGCGGATATGACGGTCTTTGACGTAGTTTGGAACTGTAGTCGATGCAGCCTCGTCATTCTCATACACGTGAGCTACGCCAGTCGTCGTAGAACGTCCGAAACGTGAGGTGACATCGAGAATGAAGGTGCACTCTTTTTTCGCTCCGGGCTCCATCTTTGTGATGAAATCAATCATCTCTTTGAGACTCGGCGTGGGGGCTGCAGGATGATCCATAGTGAAATGGAGTTCTACTCGCTGGAGGATTGGGTTCTCGATTCTCTGGTCAATGTTCATTCAAATCACCTCAACGGACATTCACCTTGAGTGCATAGCTACCTGGGCGAGTAACGCCCATACGCTTACCGACCTCGGAGGTCTCTGGATTCATGATGATAACTAGACCCTGCCAATCAGTAGATACTGGTGCAGTAGGAGAATATGGACACTGAGGAA
The DNA here is from genome assembly GCA_002712285.1 of Methanobacteriota archaeon. Lineage (GTDB taxonomy): Archaea > Thermoplasmatota > Poseidoniia > Poseidoniales > Thalassarchaeaceae > MGIIb-N2. Next base: position 9,537 of record PATC01000037.1, on the reverse strand, counting down.
TTTCTTTCTTATCCTCAGGATCAGGGAGAATCATGTTGCATTCGCTACATGCATATTGCTTGGAAGGCATCTCACGCATCCTCCTTGAGCCACTCAAATGCACCAAGACCTGGTTGCTTACAGTTCAGACCTATCTTACTACTACGAGGATCATTGTGATTGATCGACTTAGAGACGATACGTGCGCGAATGTGAGAATTCTCACTAATATTACGACCTGACTGAGAGCCAACAATGCGAGCAATTCCTTGACCAAGTTCCACATTAACAGGCTCCTCGAAAATTTGTGATTTGTGGAGTAAAGCCTCCACAGGACCAATCAGAACGAATGCGCCGAAATCGTTGACTTTCTGTACTTTCCCGTCTACAACTTCGCTCTGGTCCATAGAGAACATGAGAGCCTTGTAACGAACGTTCTGATAGATTGCACCATCACCGTGAATTACACGACCACGACCGAGAACCTCATGATCAAAGGTAAGAAGAATAAAATCTTCAGTATTCTGATCATATCGTCCTTCAAAGGCATTGAGTGCAAGGATGTTGATTGTCTCCTCAAGAGCATCTCCGAGTTGCATGTACTCGGGCGGGATGCGGATTGTGTCCTCCTTGTCAATGATGTAATACATGTTTTGGCCTCCAACTTTCCCCCCTTGTCGAGGGCGAGGACGAGCGGGCCGTGACCCTGTTCGTCCTTCACCGGCATCGCCTCAGGAGGAGAGGTGTAAATCGCCGAATTGCGGCCTCCATTTAAGCCCTACCTGCATTGAACACCACACAAACACCTGCCGGAGAACCAAATTCAGTGTGAAGGAGGGCTTTCAGATACGCTTAATCCGAAAATGTTGAAGTGGTCCGCGAACGGAATCAAAGATGTATCAAAGGAAGTGTCCGTTCCATGCGCCCTCGTAGAGTATCCACTATTGGTATCGTGTTGCTCTTCCTGATGAGCACTGGATCATCTATGTTTACGCCTCCAATTTCGGCTCCAGCCGAATCTTTCGATACATCATCTCGAAACACGGAAACATGGTCAGATGACAGTCCATGGGGCCAGTACCTAGGAGGAGCAGACCGCCGACAGACACCCCCCTCCCACTCCCCTGATGGGGGCGCAGGAAATGGGAACCCGGATGATGCAACACTCCTCGGTTCTATTCTCGACCCAGTGGTGAACTGGAAATATACCAACGACGCCATAGGAACTACCTCTCTTTCAACTGCAATCGGAGACTTCTCAAACTCAATTGACAGCCCTGAAGAATATAGTGAATCCTGTGGAGGGAATTCACTTTTTCCAGTCATCATACAAGAACAAGATATAGCTGGCACAGCCCATTCATTCTTACGAATTATCGAAGGCGAGGATGCTGATCTTGCTTGGACTGTAGATCTTGGTCCAACTCGGCCAATGAAAGTCGGCCCGATTGTAGCCGACATGAATGATGATGGTCAACCCGAGATTCTCGTGATGTTCGACAGTCAAGGAACAATGAATGTAGAGATGTGGAGCCCTTCGCTAACTTGTACCCCCACTGGATGGTCATCTGGAGGCTCACATTCAAGCGATCTACTCTGGACTTGGACTGACGAAGGCCTATCATTGGAACATCCGATAGGTGCAAACGCGGGCTGGCCATCAGATCATCATCCAACAGCGCAACCTGTCGTTGCTGACCTCGATCTTGATGGAAATCCAGAAGTAGCAATCGCAGCAATCTCAGAAGCTACCGAGACCCCTGTAATCCTCTCCTTATCCTTGCCAATGACCGGTTCAGCAGAGGAAAATTGGAGAGCAGAAATACAGGAAGGTTCGCACCCCTCTGACCTCGCTTTTGCGCAGTTAAGTGAGAATATCGCATCCGTATTCCTAACTTCTATTGAAGAAAATGATGGACTCATGTGGGCATGGCGCCTTGACGGAGCAACAGGTGCATCTGAATGGAGTGGAGGCGCATCTCTCGGCAATCTCGATGGGGGTGGATCGAATGCTCCTCAAATTCGATTACCAGGTCCAATTGTTGCACAACTTGACGCTGACGACACCCCTGAACTCATCCTTACAATTCCAACAGATGCAGGTGGGAACGGGCCTGTGGACGGGGCAGAGTTCATTGGAATAGAGGCAACTAATGCTGCAGAGATTTGGTCCTTCAGTGCTTATGACGGCTATGCGGATGCACCACCAGTCACCTATGATTCAGATGATGACGGAGTCGACGACCGTGTTTGTTGGATTACCTGGAGGAGTAACACGGGATCTCGCGACGGACTAACAGGTTGCACAAACGTGGAATCCACCCCTGTTGAACGCTGGCGACGTACATTGGAATCATCAAGTGGTACTCTCAACGATGAAATTGCTGTATCACCTCCATTCTGGATGGATATTGATGGCGAAGGAGAACCTGAATTGATGGTCCCTTATGGCAGAAGCTTACACGCATTTGACGGTGAATCAGGGACTAGTGCTGCAGTCTCAGTTAACTGGAGTAACGAATTCGAGCTCGAAACGCGGACATGGGCAGCAGCAGCATTAGCAGATATTGATGGCGATGCAATAATTGACATCCTCATCGGTGATTTAGTAATCTCTCACGGTGCTGCAGATGTTCGCCCATTCCTTGATGGAGGCGGCATTGAATTCGACCCACCTGAACCCGACCCAGGAGAAACCACGACTGTGACTGCCTTCGTTGAAAATGCTGGGACAGTAGTAACTGATGGACCAGTAGACGTAGTCCTGTATGCTGATGGTCTAGAGATTGGACGCGACAGGATTCAAGCTCTCGAGCCGGCAAATCCCAGCGGTACAGGTACTTTTGATCGGATTAGTGTGGACTGGGCTGGAGACCTAGGAAATCATACCTTTTCGATGATAATCGACCCCTTTGGCAATCTAACTGAGACACGGATTGACAATAACCAACAAAATCGAACTTTAGAGGTAATGGAACCATTTGCTGCATCCGTGGGTATTCAAGGAGGACTAGTTCGTGTCGACCCCGGTACCTCAAAAGATGTCACTCTTGTAATTACTAACACTGGAAAAAATACTTCCACTTGGAGCATTGAAATTGATTCAGCCAATCTGCCTGAAAACTGGACCGCATTACCACTTGATACGATGACAAGTGTTGAACTTGATTCCGGCGAAGAATGGAATCCACGCCTAAGAATTTCGGCCCCATCATCCGCTCTAGGTTCTGACTCAGGCATCGTTAATCTAAGGCTAACCATCGCAGAGGATGCCTCTGTAGAGATCTTTTCTGCTGTCCCTGTTGAAGCGAATCGTACACAGGGGATCTCCCTAAGAGGGCCTATGGAAACCTCCTCAACTACAGGTTGGGGGATACCTGGTGGAATAGCTCATTCTTGGATTTTGATTGAGAACCTTGGCAACGCCGTGGAGACAACAACCGGATTGACCTTTGGTAGCACAGGTTGGGGGAATGGAATGATGCTAAAGGACCCGGGGCAGAGTTGGACCTCAATCTCAAGCCTAACTCTTCAGCCAGGAGAAATTAAGCATCTATCTCTGGCAATTGATGTCCCATCAAACGCTAACCCAGGGGAAAGTGAGACTTCAGATTTTGAAATTTGTGTTGGATCAGGAGAATTACGAGAATGTGAAACTATCCAAGTTATCTTCATTGCAAGTAAAATCGCAGCACGTCCCTCCCACGATCGCGTCCAACCGATAGAATCTGGGCCTGAGACTGAGTGGGTCATCGAAGGCATCCTTAACCCCGGTGATGAAGAGATGGAATGGGATCTCTACGCAGCTGGACTTGCTTCGCAGAGCGGATGGATACTCTCTGGCTCCGGGGATTTGAGCGTAGAGTCAAATCGTTTGTATGCCCGCAGTTTGAATGGTTCGTTCACAGGCTCACTCTTCGTTGATGTCCCCCCAACAGCATCCCCGTTGATACACACTTTCTCAATACAGGAAGCCAACGACACTGTAGCGGATCTAAATTTGAGCCTCAATATCTTACAGGTCTACCGTGCCACAATTAGCAATCCATCCGATCCCTCAGGCCTATTCAATGGAAAGACGTACATACAAACGAACACTCCTAGCGATACTATCCTCTCATTCCAGAATCATGGAAATGGAATGGATGAATACCAGATTATTGGGACAATTGATACAGACGGGAATCTATCAAATTCAGAGAATATTACAGTCCAATTCCCAGTAAATACATTGACACTTCAACCAGGTGTTTCTACCTCCATCCCTGCCACCATCACAGTACCAGCAGGTACTCCGGCAAGAATTCCGTTCACTGTAAATTTCGAAATGATATCTCTGGGAGACACCTCAGTTATTGGCACAGCTCAAATCCTCTACGAGGTTCAACAAGATCATGCATGGAACTATACTTCTCCAGATACATCGATGCCTTTGTACTTAGAAGACACTGATCTCCGAATTATTGCTCTACCTGGAGAGACATTATCCATCCCTGTAATGATTGAAAATATCGGTAACTACGACGACCAAATTAATCTCAGTGGAGAAGGAACCCTTCAAACTGTTTCAGGAGACCCTGCAAGTTCTTGGACTATTCAGGGTGCTTCGTCTCTAATCTTAGATGTCGGTGAAAACGATACACTCCTATTGAATGTCAGCATTCCAGAAGATGCTTGGAACGGTAGTATAATGACCATTGATTGGACAGTGATTGCTGGAGAAATTCAGACTCTAGAAGGGCCATCTCATAGAATCGAGGTAGGACACGCCCCTTCTTGGTCGATTATTGCTACTGGTATAGATCTCGATATTGCACCGGAAGGAGAAATAATTGAATTAAGCGTAGTACAAGATGGAAATCTCCCCGCAGAACCCTATGCTAACACATTCGTAAAGGGAGTTCTAGGGTGGAATGTTAGTGTATTGGAAATGCCGGGTATCCTATCACCCGGGGAATCAGGGCTAATGCGATTGAATATCACCCCCCCTGAGATTACAATTGCAGGCGCTGCTGTTGAATTGAATATCATCCTACGAAATGCAGATGGTTCAGGAACCTCCACCATGACACTACCAATTCGAGTAGATGCAGTACATGATCACCTCTTGGATGGAGAAGCAGATTGGATTATCACCCCAGATGGAGGCATGCCACTTCTCTGGATTCGCAACCTAGGAAACGCTCCCACAACAATCGAGATTGGCGTACAGGGTGTAGGAGATGGATGGTCAGTGAATCACCCGCAAAACATTCACCTTGCTATTGGTGAAGTTCGAGGAGTCCCGATTGATTTGACACCTCCAAATGAGACTGGTACAATGCCTACAATCACAGTAATTACAACAGATCAAGGAGGCAATCAGCAAGAATTTGCACTCGACCCTGTAATCAGTACTCGCTCTTGGGCAACCACGCCCGTTATTGTTGGAATGGAGAGTGACCTTTGGACCATATCTTTCCACGGCTCATTAGAATCTGAAACGGTCCGTATAGGAGCATCTGGACCCCTGGAGAATAGCAATTCAGGATGGCTTTACACAATCGGCACGTCTGGTAGTATCTCAGCTTCAATTTCAGGAGAATCATTGAACGGGATGGTCTTCAGTACAATGCCCTCAGAACGAAGTGCTATCTGCTCATCTGATCTTAACGGAACCTTCGTACAATCCATATGTACTATCGTGAATGGAACTAGCGCATTTGGTTATACAATGCTCGTAATCGACGACAGCGGCAATCTCCTCGCTTCAAACTCAGGGGAGATCCCAGCTGGAGAAGGTTCAATGATTCATCTTAATTCTACATGGGAACCAACTGTAGGTCACCACAGCATCACTGTAATTCTTCGAGACGCGCAAGGACGTCTGATTTACGAAGATATAGAGGATTACATAATCCGGAACAACGACTGGAATATCGGAATCTCGTCATTTACATCTTCTGGTGTAGGCTCTTCACAGACACTCCGGATTACTACAACCCGAACAATCGAGATACCCGATGCTGTATGTTCGATTACGTATGCCACGAGTACTGGTTCATGGTCACTCATACAAACCATCGACATGGGAGGTCTTCTCAATCCAAGTGTCGAAATCGAACGTCCAATTGAAATCCAAGATGGTGAACAAATTACTGCAAAACTAGCTTGTGCATCTCCATGGGACGTAGATTCTACACCGAGTGATGATGAAAAGAGCATTACGCTTACTGATGGACAAGGTGCTATTGAGGCATCATCGGATACTATCTTCGCAGCTACTACTGCTGCCATTGTTCTTGCTGCACTCTGGTTCATCGGCTTCGTTAGACCAGATGTTGCTCCGGCTCGAAAGCCAGAGAAGAAGAGTAACCAAGATCAATCTAAGGTGAAGAAGGGGTTGATTGAAAAATCATCTAAGGAGGAAATAGAAGAAGAAAGTGATGATTCAATTCAGCTTGAAGGTTCAGATGAAGATGAGGAAACGATTCCATCTAATGACACCCCTGAAATTGAAATCGATGAAATTGAAGAAATCGAGGAATTAGCAACTAAGGAACCTACAGAACTGGAGAGGCGCTTAGAAGGAGTCACCGATCCCTTTGAACGTAAAATCATCGAACTTGAATTCCGTAAGGAACAACGTGCAAGCAGAAGGAGATGATTCAATGTCTGCAGTTTTTGTCACCCTTGACCCTATTCTCAATGTAAATCCATTAGAATTTGCAGATTGGTGTGCTACTAAACCCACCGAACCATCCAAGGCACCTACACCGATTGATGCCCGCTGGTCTCACCATGTAAGCGGATCTTCTCTAGATGCAGCAAATCTCCTATTCGTACTTCTTATCGATCAAGATGAAGATGGACGTTTACGGCCTCCTCTTGATGAGAAACGTGTATCAAGGGAAGCGTTTGGAAGAATGCCAAATAATGAGACTTCATTAGATTACATGATTCAAAATGTGCTTCCAACTGAAGACAATTCACGCGTAACAGATCTTCTCTTTGCACTTAACCATCGGTTTGACAATCATGCATGTAGCACAGGGACTGGAGGTATGATTCTGCGAGGTGCGCTCTCAGCAGAAGAGGTGGTAGAGTTACGAATTACCTTACAAGAAGGCAGTTGGAGGATACATAAGGACGAAATATACGACGGCGCAGTATCAGACCTAGTTCGACTTCTAATATTCCATCTAAGAGCAGCAGAACGAAGGGGAACAGGAATCCTTCTCCGCGAACATCGATGATTAGAATGATTCACCTGTAAGGCGTTCAAACATCGAGGCATAAAGCGCTGCAGTATCATCGATAACGCTCTGTGGAAGAGCAGGTATAGGCGGTTCCTCGGCTTCACTTTCTCTCGCATCATATAGCGCCTTGTGATGGCCAGTTTCGATGTAATGTGAACGAACAAATTCCTTCGATAGCTGAACTATCTCTCCATCGCCGTATGCGTTTGCATCCCACCATCGATCTTCATCCAAAGTACCGAAACTATCCACAAGAATAGGGACTCGCCCCGGTCCAAGAGCAAATTCCTTCTTACCATCGACATGAATGAGGCCACGCTTTCCAACCTCTGATTGAATCAATTCATCAATCTGGATAACGATTTCAAGGATTGTATCAAACTCTTCCTCCCGTAGGTTCGAAATCTGGAGAGCCTCTTCTCGGTCCAATAACCGGTCGAATGCTTCGAACTTAGTCGACACCTCAACGTATGGCTTTGGAAGTTTAATTCCTTCATTCAATTCTGTTCCTGCGGGAAAACCGAATTCTTGAGCTGTAGCATCACCTCGTTTGTATCTACGCCATCCTGATCCAGCAAGATGGTGTCGACAAATTACCTCAAGTGGAACGAAAACATTCTCCATGTCCTGAGGAATTTTTCCTGGCTCTCGAATAACCTCAAAACGCCGAGCACGTACACGATCAGGGGCAGTCATCTCGATGAGATGAGTATCGCAAATCCCAGACTCTTCAACCATCTTCAACCAATGACATGAAGAACGATTGAGAGATTCACCCTTTCGAGGTATCAGTGAAGGGATAATCTGATCGAAGACAGATATCTGATCAGTATACCGGAATTCTATGACATCTGGGTCATCCGTGCTCCAGACCTGCTTCACTTTACCTGAATACAATAATTCGCTCATGCCCATGCTACAACAAAATCGAACCATGAAGGTACCGTTAAGATGGGGTGAGATTTTAGATCAGCCCGAGGGCATCTTCAATCCGATTAAGTTCAGGTCCAGTGGTACCGTCCCCAACAAATGCAAAGGTATCTGTCGCAACACATCCACTGCCAACTTCGGGAGACCCAAAGCAGACAGTTCCAACCATCGCACGGACACCCAAAACCTCTTCGATGACTAGAACTTCCTCTTCCGTGACATCAGGATGAACAAGCGCTCCATGTGAGTTGCCAACTACGAGGCTTCCCACATTATGCATGCCGGCGATAGTCGTGCGAACTGCGGGGACGCCGAGCACCTCAGAAATTGCATCAACACCCGGCTGAGGCACTGATTTACTGACTACTGCACCCTTCTCTGTCGCAGCGATTAGATTCCCTGCAGCATTAACACCACTTTCCATCACAACTACACCATCAGTAAAGCTGAGTAAACGATCAATATCCTCTTGAGAGGCAATATCTGCTACTGCGATACCCTTCCGAGTACCTGCCATCAACGAACCAACAAGAGAGGAACCCCCGATGGTCAACCTAACTGGCTCAAGATCAAAGCCTGAGGCTATCATCTCAAGTTCGGTCTTATCTACCCCGTAAGGCGCGAATAACACATCACCAATGGCAGCAAGATGAACTCCTATCAAGGAATGACCCATTACATCGCCTGTCTGAATAGCCATGGGAATACCTCGGGGTCATATCGAATGTCTTTGAGGCTGCCGCCCGGAGGATTTGAGGTTGGACCGATTCGAATGAATCGGTCCGTGCGGAGAGATGACTCTGGCCGCCAAAAGGCGACCAGAGTCGAAGTATCGAAGAAAGCCACAACGACGCAATTTCCCGTGGGCTCTCGCACCACAGTACCGTAAACGACGCAGAAGGGCTTGACTTCCGGGTTCGGAATGGGACCGGGTAGACCCCTTCGCTATGGTCGTGAACAATCTTCGATGGAATATGATCGGCATATCGCTGTTGAACAGAGGCTCACACAGGAGCGGTGTTGGAAAAAAAGGATGCATACCGGGAAGTTAGTGATGCTGGGCTGAACACCTCGTTGCCTCGGTGCTTACACCCGCATTCTATCAAACTCGTCTTCTACGAGTTCCCTATGATGCCTCGTCTTTCGGCCGGCTTCGAGCTTAGATGCTTTCAGCTCTTATCCGTTGGAGCGTGGCTACCCAGCATTGCCCTGCCGGACAACTGGTAAACTAGTGGCTCCGAGCCATCGTTCCTCTCGTACTAAACGGCCCTTCCGATCAGGCATCACGCCTCAACCGCCAAGCAACAAACCTGTCTCACGACGGTCTAAACCCATCTCACGATCCCCTTTAATGGGCGAACAACCCCACCCTTCCCAGCTGCTGCACCAG
>PATC01000036.1 GCA_002712285.1 Methanobacteriota archaeon | reverse complement strand
GCGCTAGGCGTTTTTTGCGTTCTCCTCGTTCAGCCTAAGCTTCCCGATTTGTTCCAGCATTGATTGCTCTTTGCTGTTGTGTCCAGGTCTCTCATGGAGATCGACCTTATTTCCAGTTGACTCAAAATCCACGCAAGCGCTTTTTTTTTGTCTCCCACATTTGTTCCCGTTGAGTCGCCTCTCTGTTCACTCCTGCATACTGGATTTGGTACGAGCCGTTTTCGCACTAGGCGTTTTTTGCGTTCTCTTCGTTCAGCCTAAGCTTCCCGATTTGTTCCAGCATTGATTGCTCTTTGCTGTCGTATCCAGGTCTCTCATGTTGATCGACCTTTTCCGTCCACTTGTTTGACCAAGTGTCGGAACCACTCAGGTTTGTAGTTCCGGACCGGAGTCCCCGCAATGAGTTGCCCCATCACGCCACTCCCCCGGAGCGGTAACTTAGCATAAGTAAGGGATGTCTATTAACTTTTGCAAGAAAAAGGCGATTTCCTTAGGAAATTAACACTATACTACCCCTATTTCCGATGCAGAATTGTTAATTTTACTTTCGCAAAGCACGGAGGCGATCCCTCAAATCAGATCGATCATTGGTTTCTATTGACTCTGAATCAATTCGACGAGTAAGCATTTTTTCCTCAAATACGAGTAATCTACCATCATCCATCCCGATTACAGTGAAATTTTCGTGTACTGCAATATCTCTGAGGCGTGCTGATAATGTGAAGTGAGTAGTAATCGTACCACTTTTGACATCTATAAGCGAGAGTGTCGCATTACTTCCTGACCAAGTACCAAACCAAGCGCATTCCTGATTACAAAAACGAATGTGCTCAATTTCTGTTTCTAAATCAACTGTCCAGGCTACTTCATCATCATAGCAAATCGCGCTTCCTTTTGAGGTTCCAATTAGAAGACCTAGAGGACTTTTGATTATACATTCGATGGTTTCCTTGGTGATTGAAGGAAGGAGATCCGATTTTCCATCTGTACTGATTTTAGTGATGCTGCCATTGATGTGTCCCAATAAAATCTCATCTTGGCCGACTCCGCAACATACTGGTGAATCCCCTAAATCGAAGTGATTGTCTACCAATTGATTCCCGTCTGGCTTGAGATACAGTAAACCCCCTCTAGGACGACCGAGTCCTAGAGCAATTTTCCCAGATGGCAAGATATGAAGTGACCATGGCCGCTCATCAAATTCTAGCCTGTGTATGATTTCCCCATCTGCGCCAATATGAGTGATCGCACAAATTACGAAATCGTTCAGTTCGATATCATAAACAGAAGAAGATACCCAACACTTCCCTTCGTCTGCGCAACTCAAAATATCTGTTGAACCATCAAATTCAGTCTTCCATAGGATTTCGCCATCTATTGGGTTGATTCTCATTGCTTCGCGTCCTGCGATACAACGGATGTCCTGATCAGTTGGATCGATTTTGAATGATGTTACTCGATCGCCCACATCTGCTGACCAAAGTTCCTCTCCCTCTAAGTTCCAAGCTACAATGAGTCCATTCCAATCTCCTGCAAGAATCAACGAATCATCGATATGAACTGCAGAAATGCTCTGAGGCATTCGCCTCTCCATCCAAGCAACAGAGTCCGCAGCAAGTGTCCGCGGCCCGCCCATGATTCGTTTCAGAAACGGCGGCGCATAAGGACGCCTCGTTTCTATGTTCAATTATTGCAATCAAACAGAACCATAGATTGTGCCAATTTTATCTCGAAGATAGTCAACAAAGGGGTCTGGTGTCGGTGCTTCTCCCGTGGCCTCCTCAATGAGGCCTGCAGGGGTTAGTATTGACCCACGGCCATGGACATTTTTTCGCATCCACCCTAAGAGTGGAGTGAATTCTCCTTCACGCCAATCATCTTCCAAAGTATGACCGACAGATTCGAGATCTTTGCGTGCTGCGACAAGAAGTTGGGCCGCATACAGGTTGCCTAATGTGTAAGTTGGGAAGTAGCCAAATGCCCCCATAGACCAATGGATATCCTGTAGAACACCTTGTTTCCGATCCTGAGAACGAATTCCGAGGTAGCGTTCGTACATATCATCCCAGGCATCTGGGAGACTGTCTACATCAAGTTCGCCTGAGATGAGAAGTTTCTCCACCTCATACCTAATCATGATGTGAAGATTGTATGTCGCTTCATCTGCTTCAACTCGAATTAAACTCGGTTCGACTTGGTTGATTGCTCGCCAAAGCATCTCTGCGCTCACGCCTTCCATATTCTTTGGGAAGTGCTCCTTCCACATTGGAAGACTCCATTCACAGAAAGCTAGGCTACGTCCAACCTGATTCTCCCAAAGACGGCTCTGGCTCTCGTGTACGCCTAAACCATTAGCGTGACCACTCGGTTCAAAATCCAAGTTTCGTGGGCGGCCCTGTTCGTAGAGAGCGTGCCCGGTTTCATGTAACGTCCCAAAGATTGCCCCCCATGGTTCTCGAGAATCATAGCGTGTAGTCCATCGAACATCGTCAGGGTTAGCTCCACCACAGAATGGGTGAGTTGATTCATCTCTACGTCCGGCACCAAAATCGAATCCTACGGCTTCCGATAGAGCCTGACTCAAATTTTCTTGTCCTTCTTTTGACCACTCATGGCGGTAGACCCAATCATGCGCTCCATCATCTACACTCACTCCTTGGATTAGAGGGACAGAAGATTCGCGAAGTCCAGCAAATAGTGGGTCTAGGCGAGCAACTGTCAGGCCCGACTCATAGAGGTCAAGTAAGGCATCATATCGAAGTGTTTCATATCCTAGATGGTCAGCAAGTTCGCGAGCAAGATCGACCATTGTTGAAAGATCATCGCGGAAAATCGAGAAATCGTTCTTAGCACGAGCTTCGGTCCACGATACAATCGATTTAGACTTATGACGGGCAAAACGCTCCACAAAATCTGTGGGTTGCTTAGTTGCTTTATCATAAGAATCTCGAATGAGGCGGAGATTTCCTGAACGCGTTTCATCACTACCATCGTCTTCGGCTTCAGCAGCAGAAAGAAGAGCGCCCATCCTAGAGTCGGTCATCATGCCATGTCGTGCCTTGGAAAGCCATGCAAGTTGCTCAGCACGAAGAGGGGCTGCTTTCGGTGGCATCATTACCTCTTGATCCCAGCCAAGAAGGCCGGAGATTTGGCCAATGGTCTCAATGTCTTTCTGTTTTGAAAGCAACTCTAGGTAGGCGTCCATGTGCCTTGGATGGACGAGTCTCCTTTACCTCTTTGGACACAAAATCCAGTTGAAAGAAACTAGAATCCACCCCTGTAATCGAGATGATGTAGTTCTCTACTTTGGCCCAGTCATATCTTCTGGTCGAACCCATTCATCGAATTGAGCCTCAGTCAAAAGACCGAGAGCGAGAGCGCTCTGTTTCAACGTCAATCCATTCTCATGAGCATTCTTCGCAATCTTTGCCGCAGCATCATATCCAATGTGGTTATTCAAAGCTGTAACAAGCATCAACGAATTATCGAGATGCTCACGGATATTCTCGTGATTCGGCTGAAGACCATCGATACAACGTTCTCTGAATGAATGGCATGAATCAGTCAAAATACGAGCAGAGTGCAATAAATTGTGTATCATCATCGGCTTGTACACATTTAATTCAAAATTGCCTTGTGAACCACCTACAGTTACTGCTGTGTGGTTACCCATTACCTGAGCACAGACCATTGTCAATGCTTCACATTGTGTTGGATTGACTTTACCAGGCATGATTGAGGAACCTGGTTCATTGGCTGGTAACTCGAGTTCTCCAAGACCACTCCTCGGACCTGAACCAAGCCAGCGGACATCATTTGCGATCTTCATGAGAGATACCGCAAGGACGCTTAACGATCCACTCACCGCAACAATCGCATCATGAGCTGCAAGTTGGGCAAACTTGTTCGGAGCGCTGCGGAAAGGAAGTCCGGTATGGTCCGCAATCTTAGAGGCGACTCCTGCAGCAAAATCGGGATGTGTGTTTAGGCCAGTCCCCACCGCAGTTCCTCCAAGTGCAATTTCGTATAGGTCATCCATTGATGCCTCGATACGTGTTAGAGATGCATCAATCTGAGCAACCCAACCACCGACCTCCTGGCCTAAAGTCAAAGGAACTGCATCCATCAAATGGGTTCGTCCAATCTTCACAATGTCAGACCATTCCTTCGATTTCTTGTGGAGAGAATCGCGGAGGGATTTGACCGATGGAATCACGTCATGCATAATGGCTTCAGCCGCTGAAATGTGCATCGCTGTGGGGAAGGTGTCATTACTGGACTGAGCCTTGTTGACGTGATCATTAGGATGGATTGGATCTTTACTACCTAATACGCCTCCTGCCATCTCTATTGCTCGGTTTGCAATTACTTCGTTGGCATTCATGTTAGATTGTGTACCCGAACCCGTTTGCCATACTCGAAGTGGAAAGTGATCATTCAACGATCCGGAGGCAACCTCGGATGCGGCAGCGGTGATGAGGTCTGCTACATCGCCATCTAATGTTCCGAGAGCTTTGTTGGTTTCAGCTGCAGCCATCTTGAGAATGCCGAATGCTCGAATGACGCCTTGCGGCATTGCGTCCTCACCGATATCGAAATTCATCAAGGAACGGGCTGTCTGTGCCCCCCAATAACGATCACTTGGCACCGAAAGTGTGCCCATAGTATCACGTTCAATCCGTTCTTCCATGAATCAATGATTCCACAATCGGGCTAAGGAGTTTCGTCCTCATACTCATTGACGAAGGACGTTGAGCGTAATAGACTCCTCTGCCGAGAGGCCGGTAATCTGTATTCCTTCTTGACCTTCAGACCACCTTTTTTGGATAGTTCCATCGAGGAATGATTCGACGAAAAGTGGATGGATGTAGGATGAACGACAAACTGCACGGGTGTTTCCTAGATTCGAGGCAACCGTGTCGATAACAGCAAGCATTGCCTTATTCCTCGCAGTATCCGAATCTAGACTAATTCTTCCATCATCATTCACAAGATTTTGAAGATTCTCATTCGCAGGCTCAGGCAATTTTTTAATGAAATTCACGAGTGTAGAACCTTTCTCATCTTTGTCAATAAATGCGAGTCTGTATGCACATTTCCATGTCGCAGCCCATGTCCGGAAATCCTTCGCCGTGTATGATTCTCCAGTTGCATCCTGAATATATTGGTTGATGTGTTCGGCCTTCAAATCGTTCTCGTTCTCTGTTTCAGTATTCACGAAATAGAATAAATCGGTGTCCTTTCCTTTAGAACCCAACTTACGAGTTTCAAGAAGAAGATCTACGAGGTCATCATCCTCAATCAAAATCTCCCAAGATTTTCCAGACTTTCCAGTGAAAGAGAATACTGCATCGTGTCTACCTTCAGCATTATCCCCTGTCTTCCTAACCATATGGCCATTACGAAGTGTGGTTAGACCATAGGATTCGTTAGTTCGAGCATATTCGTCACTACCAACTCGGATGTTATACAGGTCCATGAGCCTAACAACAAGAGCACTCACCTTCTCAAGATCCATTGAATCACGCTTCAAATCTTGATTGATTTTCTTTCGTAAAGCGGGGAGTGATTCAGCAAAACCGGCGACACCGTCAAACTTCATTTCAGCCTTCATTGCAATCCAATTGGGATGATATCTGTACTGAAGGCGTCCTTTACCATCAACACCTGTAGCTTGGATGTGGCCTCGATCATTGGAACATATCCATACGTCAGTCCAAGCAGGAGGGATGGCCAACGCATTGATTTCTGCAATCCTATTAGCATCCTTGAGCACTTTACCATCTGCGGCCATGAATTCCCAATCAATAGGGGCCTCATCTGGAGAAGGCTTTGCTTTCCTAGTAATTCCTGGGGCCGACCGATCGGACCGAATAAGATTAGACCGAGCCAATGCCTCGTCTGCCTTCAGGTCCACAAACGCGTTAGGTCATTTCTCGATGCTTGAGGATTCCCCCCAATCCTTGAGATTTCAAAGGACCCATTAACTGAGGAACTCGCCATCGTATTGAGACCCCATATATGCGCCCCAACCGATACGCGATGGAGTAGATACATTGAGATCCATACGCATCAACGTCCACCCCTCAGTCTCACTCAGATAACCAGTGGTCGTGGTAGCCACCATCTCCAGATCGCCATCCATATCGAGATCTGCAATCAACGGTGTCCCAATACTGAGATTTGTTCTGTTATACAATGGAATAGTATTCATCTCACACGTATCAAGAATGCTAGCTGTATTGTATGAAAGAGGCCCCTCTTCCCTCCACTCTTCTACCCCCCGAACAATCACGACATCGTCTCGACCATTAGAATCAAGATCAACAGAAAGGGGACTTGTGAAGATTGTATGACTAGTTGTCTCATTCCAGATTATTTCTCCAGATGCGCCATCTACCAATGCATAGTATGATGAAGAATACTGAGGAAAAATGCCAATCACATAGTTGACGAATACATCTGGAACTGAATCTGAAGTGAAGTAACCCACGGTTGGTGAGGCCCAAGATTCGAGGCCAGGAGTTGAACCATTCTCAACAACTGCATGCATATCGATAGACCATGTGTGTGTGTAATTACGGCCATCCACTAAGATCAATCGACCATCAAAAGATGAAACTACAATATCTTGAATTCCATCAAGAGTAAGGTCTGCAATCGCAGGAGGAGTCATGAAGCCCTTTTTCACGTCTGGTGTCGGTGCAACAATTTGTACTGAAGCGCTAATATCGCCGTCCATAATGGCATCTATACTAGTCGACCATAGACTTCCATCCCACGTTTCACCACCACTTCCATAGATGACTTCGGTGGCCATGTCAGGGTGAGGCGTGTAAAGTAAAGGAGACATGTACGTCTCACGACCATCGGGAAGGTCCGCAATACCCAAGGTTTGTCCATTCACCCCTGAAAGAATCATCAGATATCCTGTGTCTCGCTCTTCATCAGGCTGCTTCATCGGGTCCCCTCCATTAGCCACCAACCAATCTGATACTCCGTCATCATTGACATCATCAATGAACTGGCCAGAGTAAAACTGGTACCAAGCCTCTCGGAGGGTTGATGTTTTATCGAAACTCCAGAGGGTTTCTCCGGTTGCACCATTTACTGCTAACATTTGCTGATCTCGCCCCCCAAGTGCAATATCGTCGACATTGTCACCATCAAGATCCTCGAACTGAGCAGATGCAAACATCTCACCATCGGTTTCCATCTCCCAAAGTAAGCTTCCAGTCGCGCCATCCACCGCGATTATCGAACCGGAATGGGACTCTTCCGCTCCTGTTCCAACGACGATATCAAGTACAGAATCTCCATTGAGGTCGGTTGCGTGTGGAGACGACATCATCCGATTATTTCCCACAGCTGTCCATCGAGTCTCAAACTCAGCAGATGGGGTCGTTTGCGTAGAGCAAGGGTATGTTTCAGCACAGTCACTTCCTGGGGGGCATGGAGGCGAAGGAGGCAGGGGTACGTCTGCTACCGTTCTAGTTACGATAGGGTCGACTGTTGTAGGAATACTGAGCATCACCGCTATGACTACTGCGAGGAAGGCTGCCCATGGAATCCATTTTCGCATAATATCACCATACAACGGGGTCACTTATCCTTGGTGCTTGAGACGATGTCTTCAGGCTTTGCTTGGAGCCTTCTAAGATGACACCAGCGACCGGCTTGGAAGCCAATGGTGTTAACCACAAGATCTGAGATTTTGTTTTCCCAAACCTCCTCAGTAAATTCGTATGGTAGGAATACTTCCAATATCTCCCAACCGATTGATAGGAAGAAGAATAATCGCCAGCCAATCCTCGTGAAAAAGCCAATCCCAAACCACTGGAGGTAATGGCCAATTGACCATAGATTCAGTAACACCATACTGATCAATTGATGACAGTAATAGATTCGATTTGTTGTGGTGTTTGAGGTCTATCTCCTGCACCTGTTGGGGTTGTTTCAATCGCCTTCACTACATCCATGCCTGCGATGACCTTTCCAAATACTGGATGAGCGGAAGGACCCCGCCCAAACCAATCTAAGAAATCGTTGTGTTGAGTGTTAATGAAAAACTGAGATCCGCCGCTATTTGGTCGACCTGTGTTTGCCATCGAAAGTGTTCCAACCTCGTTGGAAAACTTCTGTGTCAACTCATCGGGAATGTTGCCCCCACGATCACGGACAATGGACTGGCCATCGCTCGTAGTATAGGTCCCACCACCATTCGGCCCACCGGTTCCAGCACGAGGAGAATTTGGATCGGAAGAATGGGGGCAGCCACCCTGGAGCATGAAACCTTGGATAACCCGATGGAAATGTAATCCATCGTAATATCCATTCTCAGCAAGATTGAGGAAGTTACCTGCAGTGATTGGCATCGTATCTGTGTATAACTCGATTGTGATGTCGCCTGCACTTGTTTTCATCAGTATGTTGGTTCCTGCCATGCCTTGTCCAAACGGGGGTGGGATTTAGCCTCATGCATCATGCTCGAATGTCAGAAAGGCGTAGCAATGGATGGAGTGGGATATCTGCATCTCCAAATGCATCTTCACCGCCCTCCTCACGATCAAGAATGGTAATACAACCGACTACTTGGCAACCAATTTCTGCTAGTCTCTCACAGGCCTTCAGCGCTGAACCGCCGGTCGTAGTGACATCCTCTAGAATGATGCATCTATCTCCTGTCTTCAAAGTTGAACCCTCAATTCCAGGTGGGTTTCCAGTCTTTCTTCCTCCTCTGCCCTTGGGTTCTTTCCTGATAATGAATCCACGAAGAGAGCTCCCCGATGGTGCTTTCGCGATTGCGATTCCAGTCAATGGTACCGCCCCGAGTTCAAGACCCCCGATTGCATCGATATCACCGATTTTACCTAGAGTGTCGTGAACAAGGACTCCAAGCAAGTGAGCGCATTCTGGATCACACATCACGGGCTTCATATCGAAGAAGTGTGGCGAAATGCGACCTGAAGCAAGAGTGAATGGGTCGTCCGGCTGATACAAGTAAGCAAGGTTACGAACCCTTTCGATTAGAAAGGAGCGAGCCTCTGCTGGAGTCGTAGGAGTCGCCATTGGTCGTAGGTAACGACGACGAAGCATGAAGGTTGTCAGTCATAGCGATTTGTTCAAAGAGCGTCATTCATCAGTACTGTTTCCGAGGTGGCATCAATGGCGAACCAGACCATGTCAGCCATCGATGAAAAGCGCCTCTCTGCTGAGATGGAGCGTTATCATCAAGCGCTAGATGAAGAGACGGAACGTCTCTACGGAATTGCAACAGAAGCACGCGCAAAAGGACTCGACATGTCTACTGAAGTTGAGATCCCCCGTGCAGAAGATCTGGCCGATCGAACGGAGAAACTCTTGGCCGAATATCTCGATGGTCTCGAGGTTGCTGAGGATATCCGTGAAATGCTCAAAGTGGAAGATAGGGAGATTACGGCAATCAAAATCGGGCAAGACGTTGCTCGGAGGATGATGGAACGGACTGGAGATCAAATCAAGGCTATTGACGCCGGATTGAGGACTGGGCTAGCTATCTTAACTGAGGCAATTCTTGTTGCACCGCTAGAAGGTATTGGCCAGGTACGACTGCTCAGTAATACCGACGGAACTACGTTCCTATCCATCGATTTCTGTGGCCCAATTCGAGCCGCTGGTGGCACTGCTCAAGCAATGGCTGTTCTAATTGGAGATATGATTCGATCTGAACTCGGTTTAGCAAAGTATGTGCCGACGGACCCCGAAGTTGAGCGTGTAAAAGAGGAATTTGGTCTCTATCGAGGTGGTTTACAATACAGACCAACGCCCGAAGAAATTGACGGGATTGTCAGGGCTTGTCCCGTGATGATCAATGGTGAATCTACAGAAGAACAAGAATGTGCAGGATATCGCGAAGTGCGCAATATCGATGATGGGCGTGTACGAGGTGGTGTGTTACTTGTAATCGGTGAAGGGCTTTGCCTCAAAGCACCAAAAATCCAGAAACACGTAGAAAGATTAGAGATCGATGGTTGGTCATTCATCAGTGATTTTGCAAATAAAGGAAAGGATGAATGGAAGCGGAAAAAGAAAGAAGATGGAACCTGGGTAGATTACTCTGATTTCATTTCTCGGAAAATACAAACCGATTCAAGATTCTTGAAAGATATTATTGCGGGCAGACCTGTTTTCGGGATGCCGAATCAACCTGGTGGATTTCGTCTCCGATACGGTCGTCCACGTGCATCGGGATTGGCTGCAGCAGGAATGAATCCGGCATCTATGCGAGCCATGGGCGAATTCCTCTCAGTCGGAACGCAAATGAAAATCGAACGACCAGGAAAAGCATGTGCAATCACTCCAACTGAGGAGATTGATGGCCCCACTGTACTGCTGTCAGATGGTACTTTCCGACGGGTTCAAACCGAAGAAGATTGGCTTGATGTTGAAACGGATGTTCGTGCGATATGGGACAACGGCGAACTCATACTCGGCTTCGGAGAGTTTCTCGAGAACAACAAGAAACTCGTTCCATCCCCCTATACCAGCGACTGGTGGGCTAGTGATGTTCTTGATTCAATGAAGGGGCAAGAGGATGTTGACTTCGTTATCGAGCACCTCGGAAGCGAAGGGGTGCCAGATACAGAACCACCTAGCGTCCTAAGACGTCGACTACGCAGTAAAGAGATGCGGTTGGAAAACGAGTGGGCGCTCCGTGATTGGCATCGATTTCTTCGAGGAGGACATCCTAATTGGAATTCAGCTGTGGCCTTTACCGAGAGATTCGGTGTAGCTATACACCCTGACCATAATCCATGTTGGTCTGATATTCCAGTGGCCCTAATTCCACACATTCATGACGCAATCAAAGGGGCTTGTATTGAAGGTGAAAAAATCCGTCTTCCAGATGCAGTGAAAGGATGGATTGCTCCTAGTGTAAAAATCGATTCAGTGACAAATGGAGATACCTCAGTACGACGAGAACGACAACTGAAGAAACGCAAGAAGACAAATGCGGATGATAGTGAATCTAGGAGTATGTGGATTATTCCAGAACACCCAACAAGCGAATGGAGTGGGCATCTCGCTCTATCTGAGCATGGAATTACAAAGGCTAGTCTAATGGCCCTCGGTATTGAGCATCATCACGATGGGGATGACATTGTTATCACTGAACGTTGGCATTCTCTAATCCATGGGCTTGGATTTGAAATTACAGAAAATAGTCTAATTCTGCGCCCTGATGTCAAAGAAATCGTCGATGAACAAATTAGTTGCTTTGTCAATGCATACAAAATCAAAGAAGAAGAGGCAGTTCGATTAAGGGAACTTGAAGAGGAACAAAGAACGGCAAGGATTGCTGCTGAAACTGCTGCTCGCCAACGTGGCGAGGATATCGCAGCAACAGAAGCTGCAGGTCAGGAGGCTTGGGATGCTATCGTAGATCCTGGTCCAATAGATGGTAAGGCCTACTACGATGCACGGATTATTCTAGATAACGAAGACGTTGATGGTTCGTTATCCATGGTTCGAAAAATTTCGAACTACAAGTGGGAAGATGCAGTGCCTTGTCGAATTGGATGCAGGATGGGTCGGCCGGAGAAATCCGCTCCACGTGAGATGAAACAGAGGGCACATGCTCTCTATCCAATAATGAACTTCGGTGGACCACAACGTCTCCTTGAAACCGCTGTGTCTCGTGAAGGAAGTATTCGAGTCACTGTAGGCCCGCGTCGTTGTTTACGCTGTGATAAAGAAACACCACACCTGCGATGTCATCATCGAGTTATTCCCTCTGAACCAAAGGAGTGTGGTGGTCGAACTACGCCCGCTGATCGACGTGGATCTCACATGAGAAATCGTCAAGGAGAATTAACAACAATCCCTCTCGCCGATATTCTTGAAGTAAAGAGAATCGCTCTGGGTCTAGATCGTCTACCATCTGGTATCAAGGCGATGAAGGGGCTTACTTCCCGGGCTCAAACGCCTGAGCCTATTGAGAAAGGTATCCTTCGAGCTGTTCACGATATTACGACCTTCAAAGATGGTACAGTTCGATATGATATGATTGATGTTCCAGTCACGCATTTCCGACCGAAGGAAATTGGAACTTCTGTCGAGAAATTGATTGAGATGGGCTATACTCACGATGTAAGAGGTAACGAATTGATTCTAGATGATCAAATTCTCGAACTCTACCCACAAGATTTCATTCCAAGCCGAGATGGTGGAGAACATCTACTGAAAGCAAGCCAGTTCATCGATGATCTTCTGATTCGATATTACAAACTTGAACCAATCTACAACGCAAATACAATCGATGATCTAGTAGGGCAATTGGGAATTGCTCTAGCCCCACACACATCCGGTGGTGTTCTATGTCGTTTGATTGGTTGGACTGATGCCTCTGCTGGCTACGCCCACACACTTTTCCATGCTGCAAAGCGCCGAAATTGCGATGGTGATGAAGACTGCATTATGCTACTCTTAGATGGTCTGCTAAATTTCAGTAAGAAAATTCTGCCCTCCTCTAGAGGTGGACGAATGGATGCGCCACTGACATTGACAACTCGACTTAATCCAATGGAACTAGACAAAGAAGCACTTCACGTGGATGCTGGATGGAGTTATTCTACGGAATTCTATGAATTTACAAAAAATCAACCCCATCCGAAAGATGTACTCGATAGTGTGGACCTCGTTGTATCAAGAATTGGTACAATTGGGGCAGTGCGCGGTTATGGGTATACACATGAAGCATCATCTTTGGACGATGGACCGAAGAACTCTGCGTACAAAACACTCGGAAGTATGGCTGACAAGATGAGTGCTCAACTCTCCTTAGGACGTAGACTTCGTGGTGTCGATGCCCAAGTCGTTGCTTCCACCGTTATTGGTTCTCACCTACTGCCAGACGTTAGAGGCAATCTAAACGCATTCAGTCGACAGAAAGTGCGTTGTGGGAGTTGTAACCACTCCTATCGTCGAATGCCTTTAGCCGGCAAGTGCATCCAGATGATTGGAGCAACTGGTGGTTTGCATGGTCACCGATCTTCTGGAGGAGAACAAAGCCGTTGTGGAGGGAACCTCATCCTCACCGTATCCCAGGGTGCTGTTCGAAAGTATCTAGGTGTAATCGATCACGTGATTGATAGCTTCGGAATAGATGATTACACTCAACAGTACGTGGACTGGATGGCTATCAGTGTAGAATCACTTTTCCAAAACGATCGTGTGACTGTATTCACTCTAGATGATTTCCTCTGACTAAGGACGCTTCTTACCATCATTCATCCGATCCCAGAGATCACCAACCGTTTTGAGATCTTCATCAATCTCTGCCTTGCCTTGTAAGCGGCTTTCGTCGCCTTCACCAAGTGCATCAAGCTCATCCGCAATTGCATCTGCATCTTCGATATCTTGATCTCCCTGCTCATGCTCAGATTCGTCTATTTCCTTTGCTTCTATTGACCATGCTCGCCTCTTTCCAATATTGCTAGTTTGAGCAGATACTCTGGCTGATGTGAATTCATCAACATCTACTGCTTCTCCACCGCTCAGAACCTGTTCAGTGGCTTTCCAATCCTCTCGTAACTTACGCATCAATGGTGAAGAACGCTTCTTGCGTCTTGATTTGAGCCAGCTTCTAATCGCCCTATCAGAGATAAGAAGCCCAATAGCGAGAATATTAGCAGCGATGTATCCTTCCATCTGAATGGGGCCATAGAGATCCATTTCGGTCTGTAAATCGATGACAACATGCTGTTTTGGTAGTGATATTTGGCCCGTGCTATTAGACACGATTAGAATGAACATCGATGAACCGGGAGGCATTGTAATCCAGCGATCTACGCTACCTTCTGAAGTGGATGAGTAGAGTGTCGTTCTTTCACCACTCGAATCTTCTAGCATCAACACAACATCACTGTTTGCAGCTCCTTCTACTGCCTCAACAGTGAACATAACATGCAGAGGTATGTCTCTTCCATGGAGATCCGGAATCGTGAATGGATAATCTTGGATTATATCGCTCCCTGGTGCAATGATGTCTTGTTCTGCCGTCGCTTGAAGTGCCCCTGTCCATATCAGATTAAGTAGGACAAAAGTGACGATTGCAGTCACCGTTGAGCGATTTTTCTCTTCGGTCATAACCTCCCTCCTACACCTAACCCATCGAGGACCTCCTGCATGAATGTGAGTTTTCTCATCTTGCGTATGGGATTAGTACTCCCAGTCCACCTACCTATCTCAGATGTTGTGTAACCAATCAGTCGTATATCCTCAATCGGTACTCCAAGGAAAGCACACAAACATACAGCTCGGTCACCGTCAGTAAATCCTCCGGGATTGAGCATCCCATCAATCCTGTCCGGAGTCTGATGTGTTAGAAGAATCGCGGGTGGTGCTTCAATGGTAACTAAGCGGTCAATCATCTCAATCAATGAGGACTCATTATCACCATGGGCATGAATGGCGTGCAGGATACCACGCTGGGCGGCTTCATCGATGTGTGGGTCACCATCTCCATCACTAACTAGAAGCAATGTGTTAGACCATGCCTCATCCTGACAATCTTCAGATAGTTCACTAATCACGCCAATAGAGCCGTCTGCAAATACAAGTCGATAGCCTTCTAACAAGGCCATTTCAACATCTTCCGGCTCCGCAGCCGCACCAACTGTAGCAACTGGTCCTTCCTCAAATCTATCAATGAGCGATTCAAGAGACCTTTCACGACCTGAAGGATTCCATATTTCTCGATTAGAGGATTCCGCTTCGATTCGTTTAAGGAGCAGATTAGCAACATGAATATCTTGATCTAAAGACCAATCAAATTGAGCCCGAACACGATCTTGAACGCGCATGGCGATGGCCCTAACCTCATGAGGACCCATGCTGGGTCTTGACCGGTCGCGTTGAAGAACCCCAGTGCTCAATCATGAGTTGAATCCGGATGCCGATGCCCCTACAGCCGCCTGTCATCGAGGACCCCCGTGTCCTCGCTCGGTACCCTTTTCTTCCACAGGCTGTGGAGCATACTCGTGGCATCCTTGAGAATAATGATATCACCATGGAGAGTCTGTTGACGGACGGATGGTTGAGTGATATTCGGAGAAGAGGGGATTTGCGTGTTAAGGAATCAATACTTCATGATGATGGAATTGGAATTCCAACATCTGATATCAGTACCGATCTTGGTCGTATGACTGAAAGTTTGTCTTTTCTTTATGCAATGCTAGTAGCATGTTCAACCTTTGAAGAACGAGTCACTGCTCGATGGGCTGAAGGTGAAGCTAGTCGTGCAGATACGATTCTAGGATTAGATGACGACTCTTTCGATATCATTACCCGTACCTACATCTCAGATCTTCGTTCTGAACAAACAGAAGGGACATTGGTCTACAGTATTCCAATGACTGATTTTATCGAATTAGGACCTCGTATTAGCGGAGATTATTGGCGACTACCAAATCGTCCACTTGATAGCGGTTGGGTGACGATGAATGCTCATTCTGGAGAGAGTTCAAAACAACGGCTTGCTCGATTACTGAAAGAACGAATCAGAGAAGATCTAAGGAAGCGTTGTGACGAACGTATGGAGCGTATCGATGAGAGTTTTGCTGAACGACTCAGTGAACCAGTTGGTGCTGTTCTAACCATACTTCAATCTCGAGCCAAGATGGATTTCAATGCAGGTGATGCAACACGATCAGATTGGCCTCCTTGCATGGAGACAGCAATTGCAGAACTCGCCATGGGTGAGAATGTTAACCACGCAGGTCGTGTCTTCCTTGCATCTATGTCCTCAGCAATTGGCATCGATATTGACCAATGTGCTGGATTTTTCTCAGGAGCACCAGATTTCGACCCTGATACAACCCGTTACCAAATCGGCCACATCTATGATCGAGAATATACTCCTGCAGGCTGCAGTCGCCTGAAACTCGATGCACGATGTCCCGTCTCCAAAGGAGATGACCCCATATGCGACAAACCGAAAATGAAGCACCCGCTATCTTACGTCTGGTGGAAACAGAGAGACAGGGCTCAGCGACCAGAAGAAAAGTCAGAAGAATCGCCCGAGCCATCCAAGGAGTCGGCCAACCCTTGATTAGGACATGCTGACAAGGGTCCATCGAAGCACATGACGCGGACGCTAGTATTGACCATCGACCGAGACAATGATCTCGGCATTAAAGCGGGTCTCAGAGGGCCCGTAATTGGTCGAAAAGCTACCCTTAGCGCTGCACTTCGATTGGGACTGGCTGACCCTGAAGAAAGCGATACAAATGCTATCCTTGGAGCACTTCACCACCACGATCGAATCCTTGATTCTGGTGAGCCAAACGATACCGTTGAAGTCGCTATTCTAACCGGAGACGAAAGAGTCGGTTCCAGATCTGACCGTGCAATTGCAAAGCAGTTGGAAGAGGTCATTGCAGAATTCCAACCCGACTGCGCGATTCTTGTTACTGATGGAGCTGAAGATGAAGCAGTAATGCCTATTCTCCAAAGCCGAGTTCGAATCGATTACGTCGAGAAAATCATCGTACGTCAGAGCAAGGGTATCGAAGGGACATTTTACTACATCATGAAGGCAATAGAAGACCCAAAATGGCGGGCTCGCCTACTAGTTCCACTCTCCGTATTCATGATGATTATTGGTCTAGGCATGATCATTCCAGGCGGAGGGGTCCTGATTGGTGCTATGCCATTATTCGTTGGACTATGGCTACTTGCCAAAGGCTTGGGCGCAGAAACACAACTCGAACGTCTCATAGTTGACATGCGGGAAAGTGCGATGGGTGGCATTGTCTCCTCTCTATTGTGGGCATTTGCTTCTTTCGCAAGCCTACTTGCTATACTCGAAGTGTATCGAGAGATTGCTCAAGCAAGTTCCGAAATGACTGGACTTGAAATTGGCATCGAAGCTTTGGACAGTGGTTTACAGTGGATTGTGCTTGCCTCGCTTGCTGTTGCAATGTCCATGGTTGTGCTCCGTTGGCGACGTGGTACGCTATCTGGAAGAATCTTCCAAGTTGTTGCAGGAGGTGCAGTAATCTACGCCTTTGCTGAAGCCAGCCTTGATGTCGCGCGCAAAATCGCTCAAGGTGAAACCTACGAACTTGATCCAGGTGTAATCTACAACGATTGGGGGCTGGTCCTAGTAACCATTGTCGTCTGGTGGATGGTTCGAACAGGTGTACGCTCTTGGTCGACTCGTCAAGAAATCCAAGGAAAATTCTGGGGAGTCTAATCAAGACTCAAACAATGTCTCAGTCATACATTGAGGGCATGTTACTTTGATTGGACGAACAGAAGGAATACCGAGAGGAGAACGACAAGCTGGGCAGACAATGGCTTGCTCAACTTGAGACTGGCGCATGCGCCCCTCATTACTAGGGTCGTAACCCATTCGATATCGATGAGCTTCAGAAAGTGCTTCAGCTCCTGGACTAGGAGATGAACTAGTTTCCATCATTGGATCAACGCCTCCTTTAGATCGAGAAATCGACATGTCCCATTCCGGTTCACTGGCAGGCAATGTTGTTTCAGAAGAGGCCATTTCCATTAGACGCATTAACTCTTCAGAAGTTACTCCATGCTCAACTGTGACTCGGTCTATTGCAAGCATTTTCTCATACCCATCTAGTGCATTCAATTCTGCGATGACAGATGCAGGAACGTCGCTCATAGATGTCACTCTAGTTCACCTCACTTGAGGATTGAGGATGGACGAGCACTCATTTATGCGAATCATCTAGCATAGGATATGCATTCATCCATCAATGTCCTAGGAACTCCTTTGAAAACCTGTAGCGAAAGCCCTCTTACAGGCTGGTTCCGCGACGGCTGCTGCAATACTGATGATTCAGATAGGGGCATGCATACCGTTTGCGTCGTCGTTGATGAAGCATTCTTGACATTCAGTGCTAATGCTGGAAATGATCTCTCAACACCACGACCCGAATTTCGATTCCCTGGAATCAAGCCTGGGGATCGATGGTGTCTATGCGCTATGCGATGGAAGGAAGCTTGGGAGGAAGGTTGTGCACCACCTGTTGATCTCGAAGCCACACATATCAGAACACTCGAAGTCATTGATTTATCAATGCTTGAGATGCACGCTATGTGAAACAAACCAATCGTTCACAAAGGATGATTCAAACGGTAAGCCATGTCCGACGCAGTAACCACTGTTGGCACATTGTATATGCTCAACACCTGTCCCTTCACTTGGAAGGTTCGTGCTCTCCTTGATCATCTAAATCTCCCACACGAGAGAGTTCAAGTTAACCCAATGAAAATCAAAAAAAGTGTCTCGTTTGCTGGGGACTGGGGCAAGACTCCTGTATGGAAAATGCACGACGGAGAAGTTGTTGTTGATTCCACTCCCATAATGAAACGCATCGATGAAGTCTACAATGATGGAAAACTCTCCAACTCAGCAGATTTGGCACGACGAGATGAATGGATAGAATGGGCGGATCTCCACATGAAGAATGCTACTATCCCTATCCTATACGGCAACATTAGATCGGCTCTGAATACTACACGCTCAGTTTCAAGACACGAAAAATTTGGTCTGTTGACTGGAAGATTATACGCATGGGCAGGGTTTCCAATTATGTGGGGAATAATTGCCCGAAAACGAACCAAAAACACGGGAATGAATCCTAAACAGCTTTGGCATCATCTCCTAGATCAATGGACTGTTGAAATTGGCGAAAACTCATTTTTTGGTGGGGATAAACCGGATCTTGTCGACCTTATTGTCTATGGTTACATGCAATCTGTTGAGATGCACCCGAAGGCTTTCAGTCAGGTTGAGGAGCACGAAGCGGGGATGGCATGGTTCCAGCGAATGAAAGTCGCTGCTGCTTAATCATCCATCACTGATATTGAGACCATAAGTCGAAATCATCGCGAGCATGCCTAGGCAACATGCTGAGTAAAAATGGCCTTGACTGAAAAAGACAAGTCCTCCTGCGGTTCTGAGAAGTAATACACTCTTTGCCCTCCAACCTATGACCCCTAGAACAATTGCAATTAATCCAATTCCGAAAAAGATAGTGCCTACAATGTCGTAAACTGCTGCAGCAGTTGGATCATACAGTTCTCGACCACGTTGCTCTTCAGATAAATCAATCCAACGCATCAATCCATTATTCTCTTCTTCGACATTATCGAATGTTTCAGGAGATTCGTAATCTACATCCAAATGAGTAAATCCGTACGGTTCAAACAAAGCACCAGGAGACAAAATGATTCGATGTGTCATGCCTTCTGAATCGTGACTATTGTTCACCACAAAC
Source organism: Methanobacteriota archaeon (assembly GCA_002712285.1). GTDB lineage: Archaea > Thermoplasmatota > Poseidoniia > Poseidoniales > Thalassarchaeaceae > MGIIb-N2. Next base: position 20,353 of record PATC01000036.1, on the reverse strand, counting down.
ATAGTCATGAGACCTGGATTCAATCCCTCAAGGCGAAAGCGACCTTCCGCATCGGTTACGTTTGATGGTCGGGTAATCCTCTGGGTTCCATTTTCTACAACTTTCGTTACAACCTCGATTGTAAAATTTGATCCTGGGCTGCCATCATGCAGAGTCAAGGTACCAGTGAGTATTGCTGAACCTGGTGAGGACTGGCTGATGAAAGAAGCCGTCTGTGTTTGGCTGTAGATAAAACCCCGATCAGTCACTAACCCTTGATCTCCATCAATAAAATCGAGGCCATTGATGGCACCGAATAACCCGGCAACGACGATGAACAAAAGGGCAACATGCATTCGAGGATCTCTGGGTGCATCCTTGGGTAACTGAAGTGTTGCTCCCGTGGATGAAAAAATTGGTTCCTCTTCAGGAATCATGACTTTTTGGGATTCCGAGACGACTGGGGCCTCCTCGGTTCGGTCCTCCATGGCCCTGAATAGAAGGCGTCCCTTATTCCGCTTGCGAGGATGAATCCACATCTCGATGGATCCTCTCTCCCAACGAACGAGTGAGTCGCCCCCAATCAGCCAAATCTATCCATGCTACAAGACGTAAGCCTTCATCCGTCATCCTTCGTTCCCGAACCATCGAATTACGACGAATCTCCGATTCGATAGCAGCAATCGGGCGATCTGATTCCTTATTCGGTGGCAATATCAAGAAAGACATTGGCGGACCATGTAAACGAGTTAGGATACTAGAACGAAGTTGCTCAATACCCTCGGAAGAAGTTGATGATGTCAGAATAGTATCTGAAACACCGAAAGCATCCAATGCTTGAGTTACAGCGAAAACATGAGATTCGCTACAAGAATCATGTTTGGTCAGGACCACAAGCAAATCGTACTGATTTTCACTTGGATCGGTGCGGTCGAACAATTCGCGACGTGAGGTCTCAAACTTTCGAATCACCTCCTCCACTGGATCTGAACAATCCAACAACAGAAGCAAGAGGTCGCACTCAAGGCTCTCTTCAAGTGTCGCTGAAAACGCATCAAGAAGATCTGATGGGATATCATCAATGAATCCAATCGTATCAACAAGTAATACTCGTGGACTAAACTGCATTCTACCGACAGTAGTCTCTAATGTTGAGAAGTAGCGGTCCTCTACAAGAACTGGTTTTCCACAGAGGGAAGCAAATAAGCTCGATTTACCCGCATTGGTATAGCCGGCCAACCCCACCGTACGAGCTCCGCTTGCTTGCCGTTGCCTTTGCCTTTCCTTGATTGCTCGACTATATCTTCGCTGGCGGTTACGAAGTGTCGTTAGTTCTCTGCTCAAGGCATTCAATGCAACATTCCAACCTGTTCGTCCACCTGCTCCGTAACCAAGTCGTTCTCCAGTTGTTTCACGGTTTACCAATTCACGCAAAACGTTACGGTCGGCATTCAAACGAGCGATTCGTACCTGATTTCGTGCTTCGACTGATGATGCATGCTGAGTGAAGAGTTCTAGGAGTAAACGAACTCGATCCCAAGTCTCACATTGTAACATATCAGTCATATTGACTAATTGACGGGCACTTAGATTCGCATTTACAAGAACGAGATCAATCCCAAACCATGGATGGCTTTCGGGTGCCATACGTAATTCATCACGAATTGCTTCAAGTCGACCTCGACCAAGATGTGTGCGTGCATCTGATCTACCACGCTGAGAAACGATTTCAATGACCCTGATATCCATAGTATCAGCAAGTGCAAGAAATTCCTTCGGATTTTCATTACGAGTCAGCATCAATGCTTTGCGACCCGCATGTGAGGTTCGCAACTCCTCTGTTAGAATACCTCCAGAACCTGCAATCAATGGGACTGTATCCCAATCGGGGTCATTCATGCTCGAATCCACCCCGCTGCTTCTAGGATGCGTTCATCCAATCTAGAAATAGGTACTGAATTGGGGTCTACCCCTCCATCGCTCTGTTCCGCAACCCATACCTGAAGATTCCAATCTCTGTGACTGAAGGCATGCCGAACTCTTCCAACTGAACGATGTTCGCTGACATGATGATTTTCACATAACAAACGTAGCCCTTCAGGATCTTCTGTAATTGGCACACCCCACAATCCTCCAAGCCTCGAACCATTTCTTTGTGTGAGATAAACACCAGATGGAGTTCGTATTACGAGAGCATGCCCCTCAATTTTCTTTGATCTCCGTTTCCGAGGTGCTGGAAATTTCGTTGGTTCATTGGTTTGTAATGCAAGACATACCTGCTCTGCGGGGCATCTCTCACAAGAAGGAGCCCGAGGCGTACAGATTGTCGCACCTAGTTCCATCAAAGCCTGATTCCAATCTCCTGGACGGCTTCGATACAAGGATTCGTCAGCCCATGCCTGGATATCACGGTCTTTCGGATACTCTTCTGCTAATGTTCGAGCGTAAATTCGTCGAATATTTCCATCGACTGCAGCAATGGGATAATCGAATGCGATGGAGGAAACCGCTGCTGCCGTGTACGGGCCTATTCCAGGTAAATCCTGCAAACCTTGGGGGTTAGATGGGAGACATGGAGGATTACGAGAAGCGATTTCTACGGCCAAAGCGTGGAGATTGCGGGCTCTTGCATAGTAACCGCAACCCTGCCAAGCCTCTAGGACATCTTCCACGGGGCAAGAAGCCATGGATTCGATAGTAGGAAAGCGTTCCATCATGCGATGCCAGTGAGTGAGACCTACTACCATCTGTGTCTGTTGTAGTACAAACTCAGAAACAAGTACCGGCCATGGATATGGATTATTTCTCCATGGGAGTTCTCGGGCTTCAGCATCGTACCACTCTAGAATGCGCCCCTGAACGGATTCGGATAGCCCGCTCATCATTGACCTTCGTAGCCGGAGCATCCATAGCGATTACCTCCAAAGTGAGACTGATGGCGGCACATGAGGCAGTTCTCGTTCTAAGGGGCGACTCAATTGAGCGACTTGCGACACTGAAGGCTTCAATTTCTGTAGATGACCCGGATGCCTTTTCAATCGAAATGAAGCCTGAGGAGTTAGAATTGCATATTATTGTTCAAAGTGACAATATGAGAACGCTACGAAATACAATGGATGATATTCTTGCGTGCATCACTGCAGTAGAAGTCACCCTCGAACATATTGAATGAGGAAAATCCACAATCCTTCAAGTGCAATGGGTGAGTCCGCGGCTTAGTGACGGAATTCGGACCCTCCGAAACCCCCGCCGCCGGGGAGGAGGACCTCTCCACAACGGCTCACCGAGTTCGTCTCCCTCATGACCGTGCCTCGGATCTCTGGACAGAGAATTCTCCTAGTCCACTATTGGTCGAGAGTATGGAGCGTTGGACTAAGGCCTTGTTAGAGGATGATGGTTACCGACCAATTGGGCAGACTCGTGTCTTAGTACGAGCTCGTATAATTGCTAAACAAGCTGGTGTTTTATGTGGAAGTCATGTTGTTAACCATTTGATACGAACACGGCTTCCAGAAGTGCAAATGTCTTGGCATAAGCGAGAAGGTGAGCAATTCAATGTGGATGATACACTCTTGATACTCGACGGAGCAGCTTTAGAAATTCTATCTGTCGAGCGTGTCATAATCAATCTCCTCGGTCGAATGTCAGGCATAGCAACCGAAACAGAACGTTGGGTGAATCGATTGAATGGATTACGAGTCGCTTGCACTCGTAAAACTGCTTGGGGAATTTTGGATAAATGGGCAGTACATATCGGTGGAGGCTTAACACATCGACTTCGCAAAAGCGATGCATGGATGATTAAAGAAAACGACCAAACCGTTCTAAAAATGGATCTTGGAGAATCAAAGAAGGAAGCTATGAAAAAATGGATTTCAACGACTGATCTCAACAACCATGGAGCATTTACTGTCATTGAAGTAGATACCATATCAATGGCGAATGTAGTTGCAAACGCTTGGTGCAATAGGATGATGGAAACTGAAGAGAATAGAACCCTCGTCATCATGCTAGACAACATGGGTCCAGCCAAGACAAAAGAGGCTGTTCTCGATATTCGATCTCACGGTTATGACAAATGGATTTGTACCGAAGCAAGTGGAAACGTCCGTTTTGAGGACCTGGATGATTGGATGACTGCGGGAGTAGATGTTCTATCTACGAGTTCGATGAATATGGGTGTTCGATCAATCGATATCAGCATGCTTGTCGATGAATCAGGAGTCCGGACACTTCCCTCGGAAGACTGATGGAGCACTCCACATTCCAACGACCATGGGTGAAGTACCCGAATCTCATCCACGATATGCCTCGCTCATGTCACGACAGCGACTTGTCGATGCTATGAAAGAAGGATTACTTGCAGACTCAGCCCTCATTGCTCATGGTCGCGGGGAAGCTTTCGACTATCTAATTGGTGAACGAACCGCGCCTGGTGCGGCTGCAGCTATCGATGAAGTTGCAGCACGATTACTTGTAGCCGAGCGTCCAGTAATCTCAGTAAACGGCAACACTGTCGCTCTAGCCTGTGATGAACTTCTACAAATTGCCGATTCACTTGGTTGCCCCTTGGAAGTGAATATTTACTATAGAACTCCGGAACGAATGGCGGGTCTTCTTGAACGAATTAAGGCTCGTGCTACTGCACTCGATTTGAATCATGTTGAGATTCTTGGTGCCAATCCCGATGGAAAGATTCCTGGCCTTGAAGGGCCACGTTCTAACTGTTGTAAAGATGGTATTCTTGGGGCTGATATGATCCTCGTCCCACTCGAAGATGGAGATCGATGTGAAGCATTAATCGCAATGGGCAAGCAAGTATTTGTTATCGATTTAAATCCATTATCGAGGACTGCAAAAACTGCAACTATCTGTATTGTAGATGAAGTTCAACGCACAGTTTCTGCTCTCCTCTCTCGTCTCAAAAATCCTAAGATTCCGGACCCAAAATTCGATGCTGATGCTTCAAGACGATCAGTTCTCGAAGTGATGCTCGATGCTTTAGAACGCGATCAGACCGATGCATAGTGCGTTTTCAACATGGATGCGACACGCATGCAGATAGCGTCTGAAACCTCTGAAGTCGATGCGTTTCCGCCGAGATCATAGGTGAGGGCTTTTCCTTCACGGACCTGGTTTTCAATTGCCCTTTCTACCATTTCTGCTGCAAGAGTTGCATCAGCATCATCACTGCGCCGTCCAAGCCAATCAAGCATCATTTGAACACTGCTCAACATTGCAATTGGATTGACTACGCCTTTACCAGAATACTTCGGACTTGACCCATGAACTGGTTCAAACATCATGTGATTATCACCGATATTTCCACTTGCAGCCATACCCATGCCTCCCTGAAGTGTGCTTGCAAGATCTGTTGCGATATCTCCGAACATATTTGACGTCACAACAACGTCGTAAAACTCAGGTTGACGAACTAGCCACATGGTGAAAGCATCGATGTAGGCCATGTCAGTTTCGATATTAGGGTGATTCTCTGCAATCTCCTGATAGATCGAACGGAACAGTTGACAGCCACGAGTCACATTGCTCTTGTCAATACAACTCACTCTAGAAGTTCCATCAGATGGATTTCCCGAACGACGTTCGGCGATATCGAATGCAAAACGAATGACACGTTCTGAACCCAATCGACTAATTGGGCGCGGATCCCATGCAAACTCACCATCCATTCCAGGAATGTCAATTTCAGGCATACTCGGGTAGGGGATACCTTGGGCCGCATACGACGACCTAGACAGAAGCGTCTGATACAAGCCCTCGGTATTCTCACGAACAACTACCATATCCACAAGACCCGGTGACCAGACCTGTTTGAAGCCGCCATGGATCTTGTGTTGTATACCTTCATACAGTTTGATTGGTCGAACATTAGCATAAAGATCCAAGCCGGAACGAAGCCCTAGAATAACCTGACCGCCAGCCAAATCGCCGTTTGGCATCATCGCGCCAGGCCATCCAATCGCTCCAAGAAGAATCGCATCCGATTCATCTCGACAAAATTCGAAAGAACCCTCTGGCCATTCTTCTCCCGTCTCAAGATAATGCTGGCCGCCACACTGAATCTCTGTGATTTGAAACTCCATAGGAGAATTTGATTCAATGGTTCTAAGCAATTTCATCGCTTCAGCCATGACCTCTTGGCCGGTTCCATCACCGGGCAGAGCCGTAATCCGATGATGGGCCATGTATGGGGCATCCGGTTCACCTTGATGAATGCCCCTGTCAGAGATTTGAAACAACATAAGTGGATGTAACCCTACAGGGGAATCGTTCATAGACGGGGATATCGAGTCCATTGGCTATGGATGAACTCGGTTCCTCAGAGGATTCAACTTCGGGAGGGGTTAATCCGGCATCTCTACCCCAAGTGGTCCGGGATCTTTGGGAGAGTATGCTCAGAGTCGATCCCAATTGGAGTTTTGAAGAATGGCTCATCGCCCGGGCAGAGGAAGAATCAGAACTACTTGTTTCAAAACTCAATGAAGAAGCTTTGAGGCTAGAACACCGACGACATAGAGTTGGGCGACTTATCGAACGTATCGAACGACAAATGAGTGAGCCGAAACGTATTGCTGACCCTCATCAGAAAAACCTCTTTGATGCATACAAAGAGCCTGTGAAGATTACAATGGATAACCAAAAAGAAGAGATGCCAATTGTCGAGACAATCGATGACATCGAAGATGGGATTGATGATCCAATTCTGCATATTTGTTGTGAGCATATCCTTCAAGAAATGGAAGAAGCAAGTGATGGTGCTGCACACGAAGATGACCTCTTGGAAATCTGTGCATCTGTCGGATTCGACGAAGTCGAAGTTCGTGAAGCAATAGAACATCTAGTCGTCGCGAACCAGATTACGCACCTGGGTGAAGGGCTCTACGGCTTTGCAGATTAATGGGGCCCGGGGGGTCCCCATCGACGGGTCATATACCATGAAGCACGAATGTGAATTATGCCGCGGACTCGAGCACTTCTAATCGGAATTGTTGGTGCCGGACTACTTCTCCAAGAATATCCTCGCGGTCATTACGCAGCAGTTACATTTGGAATTGTACTAATGATATTAGTCGACGCACCTCATCATGCTAGTCGCCACAGACATTTCAGGAAAATGTCTGGAATACAATCGAAAGATCTTGAACGATTGAATAGACAATTGCGATCGCGGCGGAGCGCATACAATGATCTTGAAAATACGGCTCAGACAATGCAAGCGGAATTGGAACGTAGAGATGCTGTCGGAGCCCCGGAAGCTCGTCGTCTATTGGATGAACAAAGACGTGCTATGGCACTCCAATCTGAAGCACTGAGAGAAGCAAAGAGAATGCTTTCTCAACAACATCGAGTCATGCAACAAAATCAATCACTCCTTGATCAGATTAGTACCACTCAAGACAACGGTGTGGAACGATGGGAACAGATGATGACGAGCATCGAACGGCTTCTTGATGGCCAGGCAAGAAGGACAGAGACAGTTCATGCACGTGTAATGGCAGATGCCCGCCGTTCTAACGATGAAGTATCACGAAATAATCGAACTATCCAAGATCTTCTTTCGGAAATCGTGACAGAGATGGCACGTATCCCTCGAGAGCAAACAATCCAACTGAATGATTCAGTAATGATGTCTGAAGAGAGAGGAGCAATCGGTATTCGCCTACCTGAACTACCTAAACAGAATCTTGACTCATGGGTCCGAGCACTTGAAGAGGACCTTGACTAAATTTATCGGACATGAACGACATCGATGAGGGCATCGATGAGGGGCTGGCCTCCTTAGAAGATGGTGCCCGAAATGCGGAAGCTGAATTCGCGAGGACGATGCGGCGTCTCGTTATTGGCATCATCTCCCAGATTGGACTCGTTGGTCTAATCATCTTGATGTTTGACATCAGCCCACTTATCGATGCAGTTGGAGCCCCTGTTGCTTTCCTTATCGGCTTCTTGTTTCCAATGCTCCTCATTATCGCATGGGCAGGTGCTGACCACCAAGTCAGAATGGAACCAATGATAGATGAAGAGGAGCCCGAAGTTGAGACTGTTATCGATCGAATTATCGAAGACGCTCCTGACAGCCCTCTACAAAAGACTACGTCGCCATCAGGTGGGGCCATCTACATGACTCGTGGACGAGACCCCCAGGGTGCCGCCAAAGGTGGTGGAGCTGATACCTTCGACCCCAGAAATCCCAAAATCGACGGAATGGATGCCCGACCAGAGCATGAAGGCCTAGAAGCAGGGTTAACAAAAAGTCATGAAGTCAAAATCGAAGCGGATCTAATCGTTGCAGAAAAGGCACAGAAATCTTGGGAAGAAGCAGAGAAGAATGACCCTGAACTTATCGAAGCAGGTGTGGAGCGTCTAGGCGATCTAGTGGGCACTGGACATTTTGGTGGACGCACTCCTGAAAACTGATGCAACCCTATCAAAGACCATTTACCAGAGTATAATGGAGAACTCCATGGCACCCCCGCCAATGAAGGCCGTACTCGTGGCCGGTGGACTCGGTTCTCGTATGCTACCTTTCACACGGTATATGCACAAAGCCATGCTTCCGTTATATCGTCGCCCAGTAATCGACTTCGCTCTTGGGTTCATCCGTAGAGCTGGAATCAAAGATATCACGATAATTGGAAATCGATTCATTGGTCAGATTGCTCAACACGTTGGAGTAGGACTTCCAGGAGAGAATATCCACTATGTTATTGAGGAAAAACCACAAGGTGTTGCCTATGCTCTAAATCTAGCTCGACCCCATATTGAAGGAAGTCGATTGATGGTATATTTCTCTGACAATATCACCACAGCGGAACTTACTGAAGAAACGAATCACTGGAAAACCTCCGAAGAACCACCCGGATGTTTACTTCTCGGAAGATCGGTCGAAGACCCTCGTGCCTTTGGTGTGGCCATGCTCGATAAAGAGGGCGAACTCATCGATATCGTCGAGAAGCCAGAAAATCCTCCAAGTGATCTCGCAATTGGAGGAATCTATCTCTACGACGAGCGATTCTGGGAACTACTTGACGAATGCTACGGTACTGAGATGGAAGGTTTCTCTATCACAGATCTTAATCGGAAATACATCCAACTCGGAGCGGCTCACATGAAGGATTTGGGTGATGAAGAATGGCTTGATTGTGGAACATCTGAGGCTCTATTGAGAGCAGCTAAACTTGCAAAGGATGGGCGACTATCGCCTGAACCATGCAATCTCAGAGAAAATGATCCCGAGCCATGAAATTACAAAACGGTAGTGATTAGCATATGAAAGTTGGAATTATCGGTGCAGGAATTGTAGGAGGTGCTATCGAGCATTGGTTCGGACCAGTTCATGAATTATTCATTCATGACCCAGTCCGTGGGACAACACTCGCCGATGTTACAGAGCATGTCGATATGGCATACATTGCTGTCCCAACTCCAATGTCCGATATTGACGGGTCTTGTGACCTCTCGATTGTAACCTCTATCCTCGAAGAGCTGCCAGCAGGTTTCACCGCTGTAATCAAGAGTACAGTAGTGCCTGGAACCACTCAACAATTCCATGAAGATTATCCTCACCTCAAAATTGCCTATTCGCCCGAATTTCTAGTCGAAAGACGACATCTAGAAGATTTCGGGAACCAAGACATCCTTGTCTGTGGGACACACCACTCCGATGTCGCTGAACGTGTCTTCCAACAACATCGAGAAGCAGGTGTTATCAAATCAAATCAAACCTTTCATGTCGAGCCTGCTGTCGCGGAGATGGTGAAATATTCAAAAAATACATTCTATGCACTCAAAGTCATCTTTGCTAACCAGATGTATGACATCTGTCAAGGCCTCGGAGCAGATTGGTACAAGGTATCTGAGATAATTACTGCCCCCCAAGCGCAACCTATTGGACCATCACATCTGGATCCAATATTTGGGCTAAATCGTGGATTCGGTGGTAAGTGTCTCCCTAAGGATAGCAATGCACTCCGTGTGCTGGCTGACAATCTCGATGTGAAGTATGATTGGATGGAAGCAATTCAATCGGACAATGCCCGCTTACGATCTATCCTCACGGGAAAACCATCAGATGTTTCGACCAACGATGATTGAGCGACATTCGACGGCAGATTGATGGGTAACAACACTGAGTCAGATGCATGCTTCCGGACACGCTGCACACTCTCCCACAAAATGAGAGATTCGCTTACGCCAAACTCTTGGCCTATATCACGAAGGTCGATGACGAGGTCACAGTCGATGAGATGGCTATGTTTGAGCAGCGAATGGGCACTGCTCTACTCTCACCAAATCAACGGTCAGCTATCCGAGATTATCTCAAGAATCCACCGACATTGAAAGAATGCATTAGTGATCTAAAGGATTCTACAGATGGACGTGCAGGTAAACTAGCTCTTCGAGATGCAATCATGATGTCTGCCGCAGATGGTACCGTGGACGAGGACGAATTCGAAGTCCTTGGAAAAATAGCCGCTGGTCTTGGAATGAAGGAAAATGTTGTCGACGATTTGCTTGATTGGGTTATGGAAGGCTACGATTGGATGGATCGAGGGCTTACGATTCTGAATGCTTCTTGAGGTGGACGATTGCTGCCTGATGTCATCGATCAACTCGATGAGAATGATCGAGAGGGATACGTTCGTATCCTTATCTCGCTAGCCGGCGCGGACGGAACTCTTGTACGTGAAGAGACATCTGCAATCGAAGCCGCAATGGGACGTGCACTAATCCCGCCACATCGTCGAAATGTGTTCCGACAAGAACTGAAGAAGAGTGTCGATCTCTCGAGCATAATCGATGGAATGGGTATTCCTGCATTGCGGTTATCTCTGAGAGATGCAGCAATTGTCGGTGCCTGTGACGGTGAATTCCAAGAAGAAGAAATCGAATTTCTGAAACGACTTGCAGTTTATGCGGATGTGGATGAAGAAACCTTGGCGAAAGTCCTGAAATGGGTAGACCAAGGGTGGACCTGGATTGAACGGTCTCGAAAATTCCTTGGTATCCGGAATCAGGATATCAAGAAAAAATCGCTAAAGGATGATGATGAGAATTCAACAGCATAAGTTGAACATGATTTGCTAACTCAATTCCTGTTTCCGCGTAAGCAATTTCATTTCTTAGAGATTGAATAACCCCTCATTGAAGGCGATGCTTCATAGGGTAGAACTTGACATCACCGCACCTAGCACGAGTAATTCGGGGTGGGCAATAGTATGGGAGTTCACCCGAAGATTGGAATTACTGGACTACCCCGTAGTGGAAAATCTGCAGTAATGCAGAAAGTAATCGAAATGCTCGTCAACGAGCGGACTGACGAAATTCGGGCTCGTGGAGAAAACCCAACTACGATTCGAATCATTGCTGGAATGCGAACAGAGCCGCTCATTGAAGATGGTGAGCGCAAAGGATACCGTTGCATCGACATCGTTACCGGAGAAGAGGCCGTGATGGCGCACAAAGATATCGACACACGAACCCGTGTGTTCGGATTTGGTATAGATAAAGAAACGATGAACACAGTTGCTATTCCTGCAATCAGAACTGCAATGGAAGAGGCTGAGGTTATCGTTATCGATGAAATTGGAAAATTCAGTGTTGAATCTGATGAGTTCGTCGAGATTGTTCGCGCAGCACTTGAACTGGATAAACCGACAGTGATGACACTAGCCAAGAAATCTCGACATCCCCTCCTACAAGATATCCGTAGAAGAGATGATGCTCGGATCCTTGAGGTCACTCCTGTCAATCGTGCTCTGCTTCCATACAAAATTCACAAGCTAATGCGCGAGACCTACTAATCGCCGTTGACTTCATGCATAAGATAGCGAGTCTAGGGGCATGGATACACCTGCTCGAACCATTGAGCGGTTGTTTACTCTAGCCGCTGTCGGATCAGCCTTTGGAGCTGGGTTCCTATTGCTTGAAGCGTCCACTTGTAACGATACAGTCGTTGCTGGTAGCGGAAATCTCGACATTGCGACCGCCTGTCTCGAACCTGTATCTGTGAATATCGGTCGAGCGCTTCTCGGACTTGCCGCTATACTAGGGATTCTCGTAACACAAGCATGGTTCGCGCGCTCATCAAATCAAAGAACATGGCTTTCCAGAATCTTTGATGACCGCACTGAGACAGAAGTACGTCTTGATGCTGAAGATGCAAGAGATGATGTCGAAGATATGGGTGAAGGATGGGCGAAACTCGAAGAAAGGATGCTTGCGAGCCGTGTTGAAGAAGAATAAATGGAGCACAGGGTGGGATTCGAACCCACGTAAATACGATCTGCAGTCGTACGCGTAACCGGGCTTTGCTACCTGTGCGTGGACCGCTCGTGAGGCCCGTCGTATATCAAAACCACGAGCAGGCCTAAATCGCCGAATCTACCACAAATTCACACATTGGGATAATTTAGAGAAATCCATCGGCTTCATATGGGCCCCGAGTGGTTCTGGGCCCGATGACACCAGCTGGGGGGGAGGGTCAACTTCACGTTCAAGAGTTCCTTGATGGTATATCTGACCTTGATTTCAACACAAAGACACGTGATTGGTATACTGTAGATGTCTCTACCATGATCCAGGATATCGACATCATCGATCATGAAATTGATGATGTGACTGGTTGCTCTCTTCTATTCTTACGAAACAGCGTCATACACTGTTGTCCAGAATCTCAGCGTATCAAGCACTATCCTAAGCATCTAATCCACTGTTTTGTAGAAAATCGTTCGGGCCGTAAGCCAATTTCCGAGAGCAGTAATACATCTGAGGACCCTGTATTCTTCGCAGAACTATTCTCTATCTCACCATGTGAAGAACAGTTGAACTGGAGTGTTGGATCTCATCTTGAAGGTGAGGTCCCTCGACTCCAAGCATTAACTGCACGTTGGCTTAGATATCTCAATTCTTGATTCGCTTGATTCATGAACCCATCACGCGAAGGCCTGCACATGGATGCCTATATCACCGGCCTCATGGCGCGGGCAATCCTTGATTCAAGAGGGAACCCAACAGTCGAAGTCGAATGTTTCGTGAATGGTGCTCTGGCCGGACGTGCAGCTGTTCCATCCGGTGCTAGCACAGGAAGTCATGAAGCAGTGGAATTGAGAGACGGAGGTGATCGATGGATGGGGAAAGGTGTCGATTTAGCCGTTGAGAATGTTGTCGAAGTGATTCAAGAGGCATTGGTGGGACTGCGCGTTGATGATCAGACAACAATTGATCAGTGTATTCTCGATTTAGATGATTCACCAAACAAAGCAAGGCTTGGTGCTAATGCGACACTAGGCGCATCACTTGCCTGTCTGCATGCAGGTGCTAACATTCACTCACAACCTCTCTGGCGCTACATCGGAGGATTGTCTGGGGGCAGCCTTCCAGTTCCACTAATGAATATCCTCAACGGAGGTGCCCATGCAGCAAGTGATGTCGATGTTCAAGAGTTCATGGTGGTCCCCCATGGCTTTGACGAATTCTCGGAGGCGCTTCGTGCTGGTGTTGAAACCTACCATTCTCTTCGTTCTGTACTGAAAGAGAAGGGGTTGCTTGGTGGCATCGGCGATGAAGGAGGGTTTGCACCTAATCTTCCTAGCAATGCCGAAGGGCTTGGGCTGTTAACTCAAGCTATCGAGCGTGCCGGGTATTCACCTGGAGATGAGTTAGGTATCGCGCTAGATGTTGCAGCACAGGAATTTCTCCATGATGATGGCTACCACATCGATGGAGAGATCCTGAACGGAGATCAACTCGCTGAAACATATGCAACTTGGGCTGATGAACATCCGATTGTGTCCATCGAGGATCCATTTGGTGAAGATGACTGGACTTCATGGACGACGTTGACTGCAGAAATCGGAGATCGAGTGCAAATTGTTGGTGATGACCTATTCGTGACAAATGTAAATCGATTATCAGACGGGATTGAGAGATCTGCTGCTAATGCTATTCTAATCAAGCCTAATCAAATTGGAACCGTTACCGAAACGCTGGAATGCATTGAGATGGCAAAGAGTCATGGCTTTGGGACGGTGATGAGTCATCGTTCCGGTGAAACCAGTGATGATACAATTGCTGACCTCGCGGTAGGTGCTCGAACCGGTCAAATCAAGACTGGAGCTCCTGCACGCTCGGATCGGACCTCGAAGTACAATCAACTTCTACGAATTTCAGAATCGTGCACAGAATTCCTGCCGCCGTTCTAAATCATGATAACCAGGCCTTAAGCCGGGCTATGCCTTCTCGAATATCTGCTTCATCGGTTGCATATGAAACTCGAACAAACCCTTCTCCACCTTCAATTAGTGAACCAGGGATGAGTTGAACGCGAGCTTCAGCAAGAGCACGGTCTGCAAATTCAATCGAAGTCATACCTGAACCAGTGATATCGATAAAGGCGTAGAACGCGCCCTCTGGCTCTACCAATTGCATGCCAGGAATTGAATCAATACCTTCCATCAATATGGAACGGCGACGGTCATATTGAATGCAGAACTCATCGACTGCTTCATCTTGAGTCAATGCAACCGAGGCTGCTGGCATCAGAAATGTAGGAACGTGTGAATTTGCATTAGCCTGACATGCAAATGCTGCCTTCATCGCCTCCTTAGGCCCCGTGAGGACTCCCAGACGCCACCCCGTCATAGCGAATGATTTTGAGAAACCGGTGACAACCATCGTACGCTCTGCTCCACCAGGAATACTTGCTGGAGAAATATGGGGCCAATCTACCCAGAGAAGGCGTGCATAAATCTCGTCACTAATAATCCAAAGATCATGCTCAATTGCAACTTCAACGATTGCTTGAATCTCTTCGGGCGTGTATACTGCTCCAGTTGGATTGTTTGGAGAGTTAAGCAAGATGGCTTTCGTCCTATCCGTGATAGAGGAGCGCATTGATTCTACAATCGGATGGAACATATCGTTGGTCTCGGTGAAAACGATATTGATACCAAGAAGTTCGGTCTGACCCTCGTAGGTTGGCCATGCAGGGGCTGGCACAAGTACCTCATCACCTGCTTCCATTGTCACCATCATTGCGTACAACAACGCCTGCTTAGCACCAGGCGTCACCATTACTGTCTCGGGTGTGGAATTGAGGCCCCACATTCGATTCAATTGTTCTGAAATCTGAGTACACAACTCCATCGACCCGGGGCCTCGTGTATACTTTGTTTGACCTGCCTGAAGGGCTTCAATCGCTGCATCAACTACAGGTTTGGGGGTATCGAATCCAGGTTCTCCAACTGTCCAACGAATGACATCTTCAGGGGGCTTAACCAAATACGGTGTGAATCCAATAGCGAGATTCGAAAATCGCTCCGGTACCTCAGGCATGACGCGCGGAGTCGCGTCCTGCTTATGTCTTTGATGTGAGAATTTACTCCTATACCTCAAGCGAAACCTTGACCCATCTTCTCGGGCTCCTAGTAATTGAGGAGAGGACATGTCCGACATCCCTGACAACTTGAGGTACACAAAAGAACACGAATGGGTAAGAGTAGATGGAGACGAAGTCGTTGTCGGTATCACCGATTTTGCTCAAAACGCACTCACAGATGTTGTCTGGGTTGAGATGGACCCGGACATGGAAGGCACTGATGTTGTAGAGATGGAAGCTTTCTGCAGCGTAGAATCTGTGAAATCTGTAAGTGAGATTTACGCGCCTATTGCTGGAACAATTACAGCACTAAACATGGATCTTGAGGATGCTCCTGAAACAATCAACCAATCCCCCTACGAAGATGGTTGGATTGCTCGTTTCCGTCCAAGTGATATGGCAGACGTCGAAGGACTCCTTGACGCAGCCGGTTATGCTGCTGTCATCGGAGAGTGAGTTCTGCTGTGGTCGATGCCCGCCCGGTCTCGATCTACATCGATGGTTCTTGTATCGAGAATCGTAACGTAACTGCCGATACCGCTGCCGGCTGGGGATTTGTTGTTGTAATGGGTGACAGTGGCGTAGGCCGTGGAACTGGTGACCTCATACACGAGTCATCGGGACCGGTGATTACAGACTCCGAATCTAGTGACTGGTTAGGGGCTGAGGTTGGATCTAACAACACAGGAGAACTTTCAGCAATGATTCACGCCCTCCGGTGGATTCTCGTAAACTGTCCCGAGGGGCAAGTCACTATACGAGCTGATTCGATGTATGCCCTCCATATTTCAGATGCATCTTGGTCTGCCAAGGCCAACAAACAGTTGGCTTTACTCTCACAGCAACTCTGGCAAGAAGCAAGTCAAATTGTGGACCTAAACAGCGCACACGTCAAAGCTCATTCTGGACATCGATGGAACGAGCGAGCGGATCATCTTGCCTATCGTGGGCAAGGAGAAGATGATCCTCTCCCTTTGCAATTCTGGCGTCCAGGTCAACGATGATAGTCAATCATCAGATTCTTTCTCTTCTTCCTTTGATCGGATTAAGAAAACCATGGTGTAAAGCGCGATGAGGATCAAAATCAGTAATGGGAGAAGGAACCAAAGGATTAGGTTGCCCGGAGGATCTTCGAGGTTCTCCGTGTTGATTGCTGCCCGACATGTCTCAGGATTCTGACTCTGCGGAATAGATGTGATATCTTCTGGATCTGTTCCACAGAATTCCTCAAACTCGTCCTCGAAACCATCACCATCTGCATCTGTGATTGGTGTGAGTGTTGGTGTCAAAGTCCCATTCTCGATGATAGCGTTCGGATCAATGATTGAAATTAACAACACTACAGTTGATGTTTGTCCAGTGTCAGAATCTGTCGCTGTAACGATGAAGAGGGAGGAATTGATTGGTTCTGTGGGAACACCTTGGATTGTTCCTTTGTCAAGTACCAAAACACCATTCTGGATTAGGCGATTGAACTCCAGTCCATCTGGTAATTCGGGTTCTATTGTCCAAGTTTCAACCGTTTGATTGTATACGGTTGGAATCATTGCAACAACAGATTCGTTGACTGTGAGATTTAGCCTGACTTCTGGATACACTACCTCAAGGATGGCAATGCATGAATCATCATCTTCTGTAGCAGACACATCATGATTGAAGGCATGTGAGTCTGTACAACCAAAGACCTCATCGATATCTGGAACACCGTCGCCATCCGTATCAGTATAGACACAGGAACCGTCATCCTCAATTGCAATCGGATCATAATTCTCCGCGAGAGAATCTGTACAACCTAATGATGGAAGTACGGTGATATTGATTGTAGATTCAGATGAACCGCCAGAATTCGTCGCTGTAACTGTGAATGTTATGCGCTCATGTGTAGCATCTGGAATGCCCCAAATTGTGCCATTCGCCTCCGAGAATTGTAGACCATTGTCTAATTCAGGGCTCACACTGAATCCAATAACGTCTCCACCGCTAGAGATCGCCTCGATACTAACCTCTGTAACGTTCGAATACAATACAAACTCCTCTTCGACATATTCGATAATCGGTGGATTATCTACAACCTCGATTGTAAAGGATACAGATTGCGAGCCTCCACTATTGTTCGCCCAAATTGTGTATGTCTGTTCCTCGGAAAGCTCCGTCGGTATACCTGAAATTGATCCAGTCTCCTCATTGAAAGTTAGACCTAGGGGTAATTCTGGATGGAGGCCCCATTCGACAACTTCGCCACCCGTAATCGTAATTGTGAATGGTGCCATCACCTCATCGATAGTCAACGTGATTTCAGTGACTGATATTGAAGGTGTAGCCAGCACATCGACGATAGTTATGGTAAGTGTCTGCGTCACTGAACCTCCTGTGTTGTTTGCCCAGATTGTATAGGACTCTGTGGATTGTGGAGTCGTCGGCGTACCGCTAATCTCTCCTGTAACTGAATCTATATTCAGTCCATCTGGTAATGCAGGCTCAATCTCCCAAGACACTACTTCGCCACCATTGCTTGATGGAAGAAGAGGTGACATCGCTTGACCAACAGTCAATGATAGCGAAGTAGCAGGTATTGTGACGTCAGGCTCCTCTGCAATCACTGTGAGATCGAAAGTGAACTCAACCGAACCGCCCGAATTGTTGGCCCAAACAGTGTAAGTTTGCACCGGCCAGAGTTCAGTTGGTGTTCCGGATATGATACCAGTGGTCGAATCAAGGTTCACGCCCGAGGGCAGAGTTCCATTAATCTCCCAACTAGTAATTTCACCTGGTCCGGTAATCGATGGAGGTTCAGGAGTCATTACCGTGTTATTGGTAAGAAGAATTGACCCCCCATCATACACAATGTTGGTTGGTACTTGGTCAATTACAGCCAGAGTCAAACTGAACGTTCTGTAACCTCCAGTATTATTCGCCCAAACCGTGTAGGTAATGGATGGCCAAAGCTCTACAGGAGTGCCATATAGAGAACCATTAGATGAGCTGAAAGCAATACCATTTGGTAATGCTCCACTAATTTGCCAAGTTAGAATCTCGCCGGCTCCTGTAAGAGTTGGATTCAGTGGTAAACGAGGATCTGCAGTATTATTCGTCAACACCAAAGAAGTGTAATCGTAGTTGATAGTAGGCAACTGATCAACTACAGAGAGGTGAATCTGGATTGAGATTGAACCCCCCGTATTGTTTGCCCAAATAGTGTAATTCGTCATAGTCCACAATTCAGTCGGTGTACCCCAGATCGTTCCGTTATTGGAACCGAATTCGATTCCAGACGGTAGAGTTCCATCAATCTCCCAGGTTAGAATCTGACCTGGCCCTGTAAGGCTGGCCTCTTCAGGAATCATCGCCGTGTTATTGGTAAGAACAATGCTACTATTCAGGAAGGTTAGGCTTGTTGGCACCTGATCGTTTACTGTAATATTCAGAGTTGCGAATACGGAACCACCACTGTTGTTCGCCCAAATTGTATACTGCGCGGTAGACATTAACTCAGCTGGTGTACCCCATATGGTCTGATTTGCAGATGTCCATGTAAGTCCAGATGGCAACGTGCCCTCCAACTCCCAGGTTACGATATCTCCAGGCCCGGTTGATGTAATGATAATCGGGGTAATGGTGGTATTGTTTGTTGCCGTCGTGTTTTCTGGACTAATATTCAATCCAGGTACCTGATCGTTGACTGTAATATTCAGAATCTCCGATACAGAACCGCCGCTGTTGTTTGCCCACACTGTGTAGTTTGTCATTGGCCACAATTCAGTCGGCGTACCCCATATGGTCTGGTTCGCAGAAGTCCATGTAAGTCCAGATGGCAATGTGCCCTCCAACTCCCAAGTTACGATTTCTCCAGGCCCGTTTGATGTAATGACAATCGGAGTGATGGCCGTGTTGTTGGTCGCCGTCGTGTTCACTGGACTGATATTCAATCCAGGCACCTGATCTTCAACAGTGATGTTTAGTGTCGCAGATACGGAGCCTCCAGTATTATTCGCCCAGATTGTGTATTGTGAATTTGTCATCAATTCAGTCGGTACACCCCAGATAGTTTGGTTTGAAGAAGTGAAAGTAAGCCCAACTGGGAGAGTTCCTTCAAGTTCCCAAGTGATGATTTGGCCAGGACCATTCGATGAAATGACAATTGGGATAATGGCAGAGTTATTTGTCGCAGTCGTGTTTTCTGGACTAATTGTGAGACTCGTTGGAACCTGATCTACGATGACGATGGTTACCGTGGTTGATGTTGAACCACCGCTATTGTTCGCCCATACTGTGAATGTTGTAGAAGACATGGTCCCATTCGGCATTCCCATAATGGTACCATTCGAACTCTCAAAGTAGAGGCCTGGTGGCCATTGACTACCATTGATTTCCCAACTGGTAATCTCTCCCGGTCCAGTGATAATTGGAACTAGAGGGATATCGGAACTCGTAGTGTTCACTATGAGATTCAACGTGTTTGTCGGATAGGATAGAGTAGGCACCTGATCGTTGACTGTAATGTTCAGAGTTGCTGAGACTGTCCCTCCTGAGTTGTTCGCCCACACTGTGAACTGAGTCGTAGACATGAGGGCCGTCGGCGTACCCCATATCGATTGATTTGCTGGCGTCCAAGTCAAGCCTGAAGGTAATGTTCCTTCAAGCTCCCAAGTTACTATCTCGCCTGGACCCACTGTAGTGATGGCAATTGTCGTGATTACTGTATTGTTGGTCGCTGTCGTATTCTCAGGAGTAATCGTTAGACTATTCGGCAACTGGTCATTGACTGTGATATTGAGACTCGCTGAGACGGATCCTCCTGAATTGTTAGCCCAAACCGTGTACTCCTTGACTGTCATCAATTCAGTTGGTGTCCCCCAAATAGTCTGATTTGCTGGCGTCCAAGTCAAGCCTGAAGGTAAAGATCCTTCAAGCTCCCAACTGGTTATTTCACCCAATCCAACGGTCGTGATTACGATTGTTGTGATGGCTGTATTG
>PATC01000035.1 GCA_002712285.1 Methanobacteriota archaeon | reverse complement strand
CCCATTGGACCGGGTCCCATAGGTGGTCCTTGTGGTGGCCCCATTGGTCCAGGTCCCATAGGTGGTCCTTGTGGTGGTCCCATTGGCGATTCAGGCATTGACTCATGAGTCGGATCAGTAGAGGCAGATGTTACTTCAGATTGAGTTTTCGAAGTTTCAGGTAGAGATGGGGGCGGAGGTGGATTATCCAGTTGTGTTATATCTGGCGTAGATGTACGGATTTGTGCAGCTCCCGAATTCATGAATGCCGCTGCAAAGGGATCACCTTCATCTACAGTAATTGTATCTCCTGCTATGATTTCGGATCCAAAACTTGAGAGTGCGGATTCAAACGCATCAGCGAAAGCATCGCCTCCCATAGTTGGATTATTTGCAGAAGTAGTTGTGATTGGCTTGGATATAGGCGGTGCCTCACTTACATGCCGGTGACTATCGGGAAAAGGGCCTAACTCTCCACGCAACCCCGCATGACTCACTGAAAGCATCCAAGCGCCACAGCCAGTGGGAAGGAAATACATTGCATCATTTGAGTTACCAGACGGAATGTTCGATGGAAGTGCTTTGTATACGCTAGTTGTTGCACCAGATGTTTCTATTGATAGTGAAACTCCTGAAGCATTTTGTGCACCACTATTTTGAACCACGATTCCGACAAGTATTGCATCTCGGTCTTCTTCATCGATGTCGTTCTGGATGTTGGTGATGTGAACGACGATGTCTCCGATATGGAGCGTCGTCGGAAGGGCCATGACGAAAGCAGGGGGAGATTCGATACTTGAAATCGTTCCATGTGGCCTTCAGCGAATGGGTCCTCGGTGAGCCACAGGTAATGAATTCGCAATAGCCACAATACTTCCCACAGCGAGATCTATTTCACTTTGATGTGTGTGTCGTTGATGCATGCGAAAAACATCGCGAACAATGAACCAGATATTGATTATTGGAAGTAAGTAGAGAAGTTTACGAACAGAACGACGATCCCAATCTTCAGATTCCATGGCATCACCATTATCTCGAACAACTGCCAATCCTAGAAGACGTTGACCCAAGGATCGAGAAAGCATCAAACCGGTATATCTCCAATACAGAAAGTGTCCAAACAGGATTGCGATAGACCATGCAAACGAATGGTCCCAGTCTGACGATGTCCACATTGAGACACTCCAAGCTAACATGACTCTAGTTCCTGAGAAAATCGAGAGTAGGGTGTTAACGAAGATAACGTCGAGCATGAATGCCCCTGCTCTTTTGTGGATTGGAGCAAGGATGGTTCCATCGGGAATATTCCAGTGCCCGTGTTCTACTGATACGATGTGTTTAGCGAGATTGGTAACGCCTCCATGGGTCGAAATTGGGTCCATAGCCATCAGTTCTCTTACATGTGCAGTAGGTGCCAAGCAATGAGGCTTCGTTCTTGAGCCCAAGTCAGCCAGAAGTCCCAATCTCGTTGATTTTTCAGTGTATTTGGGTCTCCAATGATGATTAGACCCCGTTTTGCTCTTGTTACAGCCACATTCAATCGCCTTGCATCGTCGAGGAATCCGATTTCTCCTTCTGAATTCGATCTAACTGTAGATAGAATAATGACTTCCTTTTCTCGACCTTGATATCCATCAACTGACCGGACTTCTACACCATGCCAACGCTCGCCTAATGCGGTACCGCCAGACTGCTCAAGCAAATCTAAGATCGCCCGAACTTGCCCATTATATGGAGAGATTATACCGATGTCAGTATTCTTGAGATCGCCAGGATTGAGTAGCATGTCGAGTAAACGAACTACCCACGAAGCTTCAGCAGGATTTGCTCTTGAATGTCCATCTTCAGCGACCACCTCCCCACCTTCGATTGGTAGAAATGCTACAGGTCGTTCAAAATCTGGCCAAATCAGCCCGGTTGGTGCGAGCCTCTCTTCAGCCTGAACACCATTGATAAGAGCTCCATCATAATATTGCATGGAAGGAAATTGCGAGATAATTGGATGCATTCGATACTGTTCTTTGAGCATAATCGAGTGGACCCCAAGTCCCCTCATTCTATCAAAAAGGGATATCCCCAATCCTCCTTTCTCTGCTCTCTTTGAGATAACGGTTGGTGGTAGTTGTCGATGGTCTCCAACAAGGACAAGTTGCTGGCATCCACGAATGATTGGAACAAGCGTTGCAGGCTCTGTAGCTTGAGTTGCTTCATCGATTAGAACTCTCGGAAATCTTCGACCATCAAGAATGTCGTGACCAGATCCAATACATGTCGCACAGATTATTGTTGCAGTATTCAGAATATCCTCTTTCATTTGCTGCTCAATTCGTCGTGCTTCACCCCAGCCTCGATTGAGATCTTTGTGTGCAAGCCCCTTCTCTTTACCCTTTAATCCAGATATTTTCCTAGCGAGATTCTCATTTAAATCGATGATTGCTTGAAGATCTTTCTGAAGGCGATGCCGCTCCATTCTTGCATCAAGAGTTGCTTCTCGTAGTGATTCTCGAACTTTGACCGGTTGTCCGAGTCTAACTGCATCAACACCAATTGCAAGAAGTCCTTGTAACAGATTGTCGACTGCTACATTTGATTCAGCTACTGCAAGAATAGGAGAGTTCCCTTCTAATGACCATCGCTGCAGAATCCGAACCGCTGTGTGAGTTTTTCCAGTTCCGGGAGGGCCTTGAATCAGAGTTAATCTCCGTGTAGTAGCTGCATTAAGGGCTTCATTTTGGCTTGAATTAAGATTTGAATCATTCATCAATTTGAATCTATGACCGTCTTTGATTCCATGATCAACACTAGCGGATTGCTCTACATCACGACCCTGACCAAGAAGTAAACTGGTTAGCGAGGTAGCCTTTTCATCTCCTAGAAAGGCATTCAATGCATCCCTCATACGGTCATGCGCGATTCGATTAGCTCCTCTGTCAACACGCCAAATACCTTGACGATGACCTTTCGGGAGGTCGTTCATGGCGAGAATGATATGATTCCGACTCCTTCGTGCTACCACTCCTTCAACTGCTTGTCGACCTAAAGGATCGTTTCGACTTAGCAGTACAATATCTCCATGCTTGAATCGATGTGTTGGCATAGGTCCACCTTTCTCCATACTCAATCGGAGTAGGCGCATTCCATACATCCATCCTGCTGAACGCGCCTTTAGATCGAAGAGACTCACTCCATGAGCAAGTAACCTTGAGCGACTCCAATTCCTCAAGCGGTCTTCTACTTGTTCCATTTCATCCTCGAGTTCCCAGCGGATAGCATCGATAAATCGTGCATGATGATCTTGACTTTTCCTTGAGATCGGAGATTCCTCATTTGTTCCAGAGGTATCAATGCGATGAACACGTCCATCGTCCCGAGCCATGGTTTACGGGAATGGTCATTGTGTATGGTCCCTCCCATGCAGAACGGTTGATTGTTGAAGGGCAATTGCATCAACAGGGACAGGGAGGACTTAACCACGGTCTACATTACGGTAAAAATACCGGGGGATGGAATCCGTGTTTGGACGGCGGAAGAAGGAGGAGACAAAGAATGGGCTAACCTGCCCTCTATGTACTCTCGAGAATCCTTTGAGTGCTGAGTCCTGTTCAAGATGCTATTATGATTTCACAGTCGGAAATCACCAACAGTCTCGGAGTTCTGATGAAAAGGTGGTGAGTTCACTCCTCAATGAACTGAATTCCGAAGTTTCAGATTCTGAAGAGGAAGGTATCGATGTTGATTGGACAGGCCATACCTTCGATATGAGCGATCTCAGCGTGGAAGTCGCCGATTATGGCGATTCTGAGGATGTCACGGTTTCATCGACGGTTGGTTTTGCTCGTCAACTAGTCAGTAATGAAGAGGTAGGCAGTGAAGAGGAAGAAGAGGAGTACATCCTCACAAGCGATGACGCCCCTTCATCGGTCGAGAAGTTTGTTGTTCCAGAAGGAGAAGAGGAAGACCTTTCCATTCCTGAACCTACACGTATTGCCATTGTCGACCCAGTATCAAAAGAAGGTCCCGGAATGGACGAGGATCTACTGACGGCGGATTGGTCAGAATCGGACACTGCACCGGTGTTGCCTCAGAACGGAACCGATGAGATGGACTCCATTCCAGATAATTCAGTTCCAACTTCGATGCCTGCAATGCCGGCAATGCCTGCCGTTAATCCAGAATCAATTGAAACAGCAACTCCTCCCGAGCCAGAGTCTCAAGATGTGTCAACTCCTCCTCCATCCGCCGTTACACATGTTACCTACAATGTCACTCAGAATATTTCTGATAGTGTAATTTCCGAATCACCAGTTGTTGCCCCGCCTCCAGAAGCGTTCACTAACACTAACCCTGCAAGCCTTCCGACTCTTCCAGGAGCCCCTTCACCAGTACAGCCCAATGCAGAGCCTGTCCCTCAGCCTTCGATACCACCAATGCCAACTGCCCCTTCACCAGCACCTGCCACCACTCCAGTAGCGGTCCCAATGCCGAATCTCCCTACCGTCCCAGTAACTCCTCCTGAAGTTGCTTCTGCGAGCCCCCCTCCTCTTTGGCCTTGGCCGCAAGCGGAACCTTGGGATGATCGCCTTCTTGCAGGCAAGGTGAAGAACGCAATGGAGGCGGCCAAAATGAACAGGAAGGAGGAAGCGGTCCAGATTCTAGATGAGATCGGCCCCCATCTTGGGGATCGAACGCGTTTGATGCTCTATATCGGCGCCTTACTGAAGAGTTTAGGACGTTCAGATGCTCTGTTGTCCATGCTTGAGATTGCACGTAAGGATTACACGGATGATGAGCATGTGCTTGCTGCCCTCAAACAGTTGAGTTGAATCACTGTCTCGTTATCCGACATTTGTGCATCCAACTCAAATGCGCTACTCAGCTGGTGAGAATCATATCCTTGATCCTCTAAAAGAGGCTGATGCGATAGAAATTGTCGAGATGCTCAGGGGAGATCCAGACTCTGTCCATCGTGCTATGCCTTGGTTGAATCGTAACGAATCAATTGGCCCTCAGATTGCTTCCTTTATCGTCGATGTGTCTTCGGGACCAAATGCTTCGAATTACCATCATTGGGTAATCCGTGAGAAATATGGCTTTGCTGCTCTTGGAATTATTGGATTCGACGTAGTTCGATTCAGGACACCTCAGCAACAGAAGACCTGTCGAGGAATCCATTGGAATCTTGGTTATTGGGTTGCTCCTGAGGAAAGAGGTCGTGGAGTTGCTACAATGAGTATCGATGCCATGATCTCTGTTGCTAAGCAATGCGAAGTAGATGTTGTTGAGTTGATGGCTAATCCACATAATGAAGGAGGTATCCGCACCATTCTTTCAGCGATTGATCGACATGGTGGAATACCATCAGAGATAGAAAGATGGGTAACAACTGATGATGGTCATGACGTCCTGTATGTATCACATTGGATTCTCACTAGAGGCGAAAAATAATGCAACAAATCTGGTGCTCTATTGATACTGATGATATTCATCATCATCCGAATATTTCTGGCCATCCTAGTCGATCAAAGGATACACCTTGGCCCCAAAATACCAGCCTACGAACAATGAGTGAGCAATTGAATGAAGGTTTCAACGGTTTTGAAACCTGGTGGTCTTCTCAATCCGAGGATTCGAGAATCACCTTGTTCGTGATTGGTGAGCAACTGGAGGATCCTAGTTTTATTCAACGTCTGCAGAACCTTATTGCATTACGACCAGGAATTACAATTGGTGTGCACGGATGGAACCATATTTGTTGGTCTGCATGGGAACCACGTCCTGATGAATTCAAATCAATGATTGAGAAATCCATTGATCTAATTTCTTCTAAAGTCGGTTCAGTGTTTCGACCTTGGTTTAGAGCTCCAGGTGGCTATATTGCACCATGGATGGCACCCATACTGGCCTCGGCCGGTATTGTCATGGATTCCTCGATAAATCCTGTTTTCCTTCTTCGTCACAAGACTGGACGTGATTCCTCAGGCAAAATCAATGGTTGGGATTCAATTCGAAAATCTATGTTTGAATCAGGAATCGTTGAGAGGGAGTGGTATACGCGCCATAATTTGCCAGTGAATGGGCCAGCCTTACACCATCCAGTTCTTCGATTTCATTCACATCGTACATTGAGGAAATTAAGTTGTGTAGAATATGCAAATGATGAGAATATTTTGTCCAAATCAAATTCAGTTGTAAGCATCTACTGGCATTTATTGGACCATGCACGTTTGGATGGAGGCTGGGCTCCTCCTCTTCAGATTTCGAATTAATATGGTGTTACTGAATTCAATAATGCATAAATGCAGGTGCGTAGAGCAATACTCAACAAGAGGTTGGCTGAGGTGAGTATCCATTCCTTTCGTCTTCCAGATATTGGAGAAGGCGTTGTTGAAGGAGAGGTAGTTGAATGGCTTGTAGCAGTAGGCGAATCTATCGTTGAGGATCAACCTTTACTGTCCGTTATGACAGATAAAGCAACAGTAGAAATTCCGTCTCCTGTCACAGGAATAGTTACTCGATTGACGGGTGATGTAGGAGACATTCTTCCTGTGGGTCAAGTGTGTGCTGAATTTGAGATTAATGATGATGAAATAACTGAAACATCAGTTGAATCTAAGCTAGAAGATGAAGATAATTCAGCATTGGATGAATCACAATTTCAACTTAAATCAAAATCAAGTTCTAGTTTCAGGCCAATCTCCATGGAGGATGATCCTGAGGAAATTATTGAATGGCGCGACTCGATTATTTCAGTTAATCAGCATAAGGGCTCGTTACGAGCTCATCACGTTCTGGCCAGTACTGTGGAAGCAGCGAAAGAGATTGGAGTCCCAGTTGGCGAATTAACCGAGACGCCATATCTAAACACAATTCCTCCACATCAAGAGCCCGATTACCCCGGTAATACCGATTTAGAGAATCGAATTCAAGACATTCTTCGTTGGAATGCAATGATGATGGTTACACGTGCTAACAAGCGTTTTGATGGCATTGGTGGTCATATCTCGACATATGCTAGCATTGCAACACTATGGGAAGTAGGGTTGAATCATATATTCCGTGGCAAGGATGGAGATGGGCACGGAGATCACGTATATTGGCAGGGCCATGCTAGTCCGGGACTCTATGCGCGGTCATGGATGGAGGGGCGTTTCGATATCGAAAAAATCGAACATTTTCGTCGTGAAGCATTCACTGGTGGACTCTCATCCTATCCACATCCTCGTTTGATGCCAGAATATTGGGAATATCCAACAGTCAGCATGGGTCTTGGTGCAATGACTGCCATACGTCAAGCACGATTTAATCGATATCTAAGAGATCGAGGAATTGTCGATACTGATAGTAGCCGTGTGTGGTACTTCATGGGTGATGGGGAATCCGATGAACCTGAATCTCTCTCTGAATTAACTCTTGCAAGCCGAGAAGGTCTCGATAATCTCACTATAATTGTGAATTGTAACCTTCAGCGTTTAGATGGCCCAGTTCGTGGTAATACGAAAATTGTTCAAGAACTCGCTGCCCGATTTACTGGTGCTGGATGGAACGTCATCAAGTGCCTTTGGGGTCGAATGTGGGACCCATTGTTTGCTGCAGATGAACATGGTTTACTTGCGGCCCGTCTAGCAAGTCTAACCGATGGGGATGAGCAACGGATTATGACAGCATCGGGCGAAATTATTCGAAAGGAATTGTTCAATTCTCCAGACCTTGCCTCGTTAGTTGAACATCTATCGGATTCAGAACTTGAAGTTTTGACAGATGATATGGGAGGGCATGATTTACATCGGATTTATGCTGCTTACAAGGCGGCTATTGATTGCAAAGGTAAGCCAACAGTGATCCTCGCTCGCTCGATTAAAGGATATGGCCTAGGTCCAACATTTGCAGGAAGAAATGCAACACATGGGAAAAAGAAAGCAGATAATTCAGCACTTCATTTCATGAGAGATAAAATCGGTTTGGATTTGTCTGATGAAGAACTTGAAAAGTTACCCTACATCCTTCCTGAAGATCGACCGGATGAAGTTGTATATTTACGTGAATGTCGTGAATCGTTAGGCGGCTACTTACCGGAACGCCGCACTCATCCACTAGATCTTCCATTACCTCCTGTGGAGACATTCTCTGAGTTTGATACAGGAACTCGAAATGGGCAAGCGGTGAGTACGACAATGGCATTTGTCAGATTATTGCGTAACTTAACACGAGTAGATGGCATTGGTTCTCGTATTGTTCCAATTGTTCCAGATGAAGCTAGGACCTTTGGAATGGATCCATTGTTTAGTCAGTTGGGAATTTATTCACCGTTAGGACAATTGTACACTCCTGTAGATTATGAGGTACTGATGCGCTACAAAGAAAGCAAAACTGGTCAGATAATTGAAGAGGGAATCAATGAGGCTGGTGCGATGTCAACATTCATTGCATCGGGTACGTCTTATGCTACTCAGGGAACCCCTACAATTCCATTCTACATCTACTACTCTATGTTCGGGTTCCAACGTATTGGAGATCTAGTATGGTCCGCCGCGGATAGTCGTTGTCGCGGTTTCTTGATAGGTGCAACTTCAGGTCGAACAACACTCAATGGAGAAGGCTTGCAACATCAGGATGGGCATTCACTTCTTCTTGCTATGTCAAATCCATCAGTCCGTGCATACGATCCTGCATATGCATTTGAGATGGCGACGATTATTCGTCATGGAATTAACGAGATGTATGTTGATGAATCAGATGTAATGTACTACATTGCCGCATACAATGAAAATTTGGAAATGCCATCTAAAACGGAAGGGGCGGATGAAGGGATCCTCAGAGGGTTACATCGTATAGAGGCGGAGGATAATGCACAAGTCCGCTTACTTGGTTCAGGACCTATACTTCGTCAAGTCGAAATAGCCGCAACAAAACTCAGTGAACTTGGAATTGCTACTGAGGTTTTCTCTGCCACATCATATGGGGAACTTCGACGAGAGGCCATGGAATCTGAAGACTGGAATCGTAGGCATCCGAGTCAGGATGAGAAATCAAGTTGGGTTCAACAACAATTGGACGATAGTGTCCCCATTACAGTTGCAGTAAGTGATAACATAGCAGCAGTTCCGGATTTGATTCGCCCATGGGTAGGGGGTACATTCCACGTACTTGGTACTGATGGGTTTGGGCGGTCAGATACACGTGAAGCACTGAGGCGATTTTATGGTGTTGATTCAGATTGTATTGTTCTCGATACACTATCTGCATTATTAAGATCAGATTTGATTGAGGAATCTCTTTATTCTGATTTTTCAGCATCAATTGACGTAAAAGAACGAGATGACATTACCCGAATTTGATTTTTCTTTTGATTCCTAGTGAATCATGTGTTTGTGTTTCTAATTCTAATCTTTGAACCTCAATTGAGAAGAGTTTTGAAGGGTAATTCAGACGGCACTTTATGCCCGTAACCGGAGATATAGATAGCCTGATTCAGAATCTGAATGACGCCCTTGCTGATGCTGCTAAGCACGATCGTGGTATTGACGCGGCAGGACGCCGTCTTCGCAAGAAACTCTCTGAGATTGCAAAGACCTGTAAGGAAATCCGTGCCAAGATTCAGGACGAACGCGGTGAGTAAAATTCGACGATAGGGACAAAGACCTGACCCCTCATGTTTGTTCATGTTTGGGGCCCTCCTCCGAATCTTCTCTTACGGCTCAATGGCTGTTAAAGGAGCTAAGAAGGCGAAGGATGCAATGAGTTCAGAGCAAGCGGAAGCGGCTAAGGCTATTGTTAAAGATCCTGAGGGTTGGGGTGATTCTCTTTCATCAGGATGGGATAAGGTCAAGGATGAGTCGTTTGAACTCAAGGATGCCTTTCTTACTCTGTATAGGATTCAGATGGGACGAAGGACAACAAAGAAAGAACGGAAGAATGCTGTTGATAAGTTTGCAATGGCCGGGACTATACTGCCTCCTCTTCGTGTATTCAGTTTGCCAGGAGCAGAGATGTTCCTTGGTGTTGCTGCGTTTGTAATGCCCTTTCGTGTAATTCCAGATTCTATGCTACCGAATATCCTTCGATCACATGATTACGTCCCAGATCCTTCAAAGAAACGTCTTCGCTGGTTCAGAAAAGAAAAAGAAACGTTGGCCGGGATTATCGAAATCGATGAAGTCAGTCAAGATTGACCTAACACC
Organism: Methanobacteriota archaeon; assembly: GCA_002712285.1. Lineage (GTDB taxonomy): Archaea > Thermoplasmatota > Poseidoniia > Poseidoniales > Thalassarchaeaceae > MGIIb-N2. Next base: position 22,972 of record PATC01000035.1, on the reverse strand, counting down.
CGCCAAGTCCCTCCACCGTTCATCCATGGCACCTCTCCTTGCTCCACTGTAGTCCAACCATCTGGGATATTCTCAATTTGAGGTGATAGTACGATGAATTGAACATTCTTCAGATCTCCTCGATTTGGTAATGGATCATTTCGATTCAAATCCTCCATCCATCCCGAATCTGGGGCTCTCCAGTGTCCAATGATATTGTTCTCTCCATCTGGATCAACCTCGATACGGAAGGTGTAGAGCCAATGCATCCCAAGTGTGGCATCAGAGACGAATAAGAAGTCCTCTCCCTCGTTAAGACCGAGATTAACCATCGCTTCTCCAGCATCATCAGTCCACATGGTTTGACCATGTACAGCTGTCAGAATGGAGATTGGAAGTATGAGAATGACACCAATGATTAGAGCACTTTTCTTCGATTTTGGATCTGCTTGTGTTTCAGATAAAGGATTGACTTGTGCTACAAGATGTATGAGAAGAAGTGCGGGAATCATGAGCATTGAGATGTAACGTCCATTGTTACCCATTGTCCACATTACTGTTGGCCATTTAGCATTCCAGAGTGCTGCTTCATAAGTCCATAGAGCTGCAATGTAAATTGTAATCACTGTCGATAACCCAACAATCAATCCGGTGATCGTCGCGATGCTATGATCTTCAATGGTTCCAAGATTTTTGATTGTACTCCGAAGGAATGGCCAGAGCACCATCCCAAATAATGCGTATATTCCGATCGCATCTAAAGTTGCGATGATTAATGCGAATGCATATCTCTCAGGATATTCACCAATTACGCCTATAGTTCCCGTTCCAAATAACCCCCCATATAGAAGGGTAATTCCACCTATTCCGATGCTGCTTACTATTGCTACGTGTTTTGGAGAACGAGTCAGAATTCTCACTCGGTCTATACTGTCAAGTATGTGCCATCCAGCTATAAGCGAACCATAGATTATCGAAAAATGAAGTGATATGCCTTTGATCTGAAGTATTCCTGCCATTACAATGACTGAAAACAAACCCGACATAATTGCTCCTCTCCAGCTCGATTCAATACGATGGTATAGTATCGGCAGAGTCATCATGAGACCGAGAATTGCCATTGCGACTTCTGGAAAAACTCTACCAGTTGCGAATATGAATGTTGGATGAACTGAAATTAATGCAGTGGTCGAGATTGCAGCAAGATGACCAAAAAACTTCCAGAATACAAGATAGGATGTAGCGCATAAGATTAGCATAAGACCGAGTCCAAATGAATGTGTTCTAGTTTCACCATTCGGTAAAATCTCAAACCACCCCTCTTCGACAATAGGTGCATACGAAGGATCGCTTGACATTGGATCAATAGGCCGTGTATGCCCCCAAGGTAGTCTTGCTTCGCCTGTGCGTTCTTCTTCCGCACCACGAGCCATATGCACATGGGTATCTAATCCAAGATCGCTGGTGAATACAACGACAATATTTAGCAAAAGTCCGAGAAGAAGAAGTCCTTTCCATGTTTGATTACATGAACCGAAGGGAGTTGACAAACCGCTCCCCTGCGAATCCATGGAATCTCGAGAAGAGGATACATGGGATGAGGTTTCGCTGTTCAGAAATCGAAGAGTGTAGGCTTTGACTCTGAACGGAGCCGGCCGACAGATGCAAGACGCTCCAAGGCGCGTTCAGTTCTATTCTCTGAGAATCCTCGCTCTTTCTGAACGAAGTGACGAATTTGTTCCTCTACCGCTCGACCTGTTTCTGGCAGATTTACATCAGTATGAATTGGATGATTGTGAAAGAGTTCACGGATGTCATCTATGTTTTCAGGAACAATGTGGCCCTTTACTTCGGCGACAGATTCCAAAGTACCATGAGCCTTGATCAGCTTAAGTCCCGTTTTTGGTCCAATCCCACGGAATCCTGGGTGAAAATCGGTTCCAATCATGATACCAAGATCAACTAATTGTTCCTGTGTAATTTCGTGTTCTTCTAACACATCGCTCAGTACGATTTTCTCTGCAGTGAGAGTTCGTCCGAATTTACGAGTTCCATGTGACATCAGATTTCTAATCATTATTGGAGAACCATACAATAGGGCATCCCAGTCTTGAGTTGCTACTGCATGTAGTTCTCCTCGGCGAGCACGTACAGCAGCAGCTCCCTCAGCTTCCATCGGGGCTTCTATCCATGCCACCCCGAGAGTGTCGAAGAGGTCTTTTGTTTCCTGAACCATCTCTCGAGTATACTCAGCAATTTGGGGCCCGATTTTTTTTGCAGCCTTCATATCTCCTTCTTCGATGGCAACTTTCCAACGAATTTGAGCGTTCGTTTTGCGGTCACGTCGTTCGTTTAGTGTATCTTGTTTGAGACTATGGGGTCGCCCATCAAATACAAACACTGGATCGATACCTGCGGCGATTAGCGCTGTAGCCCGATCTAGAAATCCCATAATATGGGCGACAGGTTTCCCATCTCTAGATAGAGGACGTCCATCTTCACTAGTCATTGCTGTGATGAATTGATAAGCAGACAGGAATACATCTACTGCTACTCTTTCACCTGCTAGATCATTGAGATCAATCGATTCAGGACGAACGAGATCTTTCAGGTTACAACCCATCGTATTCACCTCAGAGTTCGAGGTCGTCAATGAAGTCATCATCGAAGTCATCGTCTTCGTAGTAATCATCATCTTCGTCATCGTTCGATAGGAGAGCTCCACGTTCTTTCGTCAGAGCAAATAACCCGAATCCGAGGCAGCCTAATGCAGGGATAATACCGGCCATACTGTACATGCTCCAACTTGCTGGCATGCCCATTGGTTCGGCATCAGTCCAAACTACTGCATTCCGTGGACTACCATCGGCTAGAGTGATATTCACGTTGTTGATTGGGCGTATAGAATCACCATCTTGGGCTAAGATTACCCTCATCATCACACCAGCACTCTTGGTTAAGTCAAATTCATCACAGGGGTCGAAGTTTTCTCCTGCAATGGATTCCGTTGCATTAGGATCTTGACCCTCACATTCTGCTCCATCTGTATATTGGATGATGCTTGAGAAGTAGAGTTGAACTGCTTCTCGGCCAGCAACAGTGGTGACTTCTGGATTTCCGAGAATTTCGTTATATTCTTGGTGTCCGAAGCCCCAGAGTATCGCATCTCTGCCATTGTGTTGAATTGATTTCGAATAGACCTCCCTTCCATCAAGAGGTACCCATATCTCAAACTCATCTCCTGCACGAAAATCTGTCAGAAAACTCCCTGAACTAGCTTCTAATGATGCAAATTGATCCACTGTGTACACATTCGGATCCATATCGACATCTGAATGATGTGCAATATCCATGTATGCTGCAATTGGCGCTGCAACGAGAGGGCCCATCAGTGACACAGAAGTTAGTACTGCTGCAACGGTAATTGCTGGCATTCCAGGGGTGAATACAATGCCACAAATTGCTCCAGCGAGAAGTAGAATTCCTAAGAGGATTGGAATAAAAATCCCAACTGTACTACTAGTTTGACTCTGGAAGCCCAGACCAGCATCTGCATAGGGAGTTTCCCAGTTAGTACCATCTTCTAGAAGCACGTCACCAATATCTGATGTATCTGGTGCAATTACAGGTATATCCATCTGGAAGTTATTCTGACCTAAGTATAGAGTATATCCGTCGCCTACCCCTGATGGCTTAGTGAATTGGATTCGGAGTCCAATGGTTTCTCCTGATTTCACTTCCTTGATATTGTGAAAGAATTCGAAGACATAGGTGTCGCCCCCCTCATTCTCTGGAGAAATAGTGACTGAAGTAATATCCACTCCACCCTTACGTAGGTAGACTGTGACATCTTTGGAACAACTTCCCTGCTGGCAGAAGATACTCAATCGAAGAGTTCCAGTAATTGTCACTTCTTGATTGACTTCAGTCACATTACTGTTAGACACTTGTCCATCGAAAGTAAATTCTCTAGTCCCTCCGCCATTATTGGGGTCTCCTGGAACGAAAGCATTGCTTTCACCCACGCTATCATCGCTATCAGTATCGGACGCTTGAGCATGGTTCCACATTTGCCATGCACTAGATGCGCCCCCATCGTCGTTGTTTCCGTAGAAGTAGAGCGTGTTCCTTTCATGACTGAGAATCCTTGGATCGTCCTCTTGAGCTTGTACTCCTGAAAGAAGTAAAGGTAAGCAGAACAGGGTAATCAGAATGAGAGACAAACCCTCTCGTTTCCGACTGGATGCGCCCACCATGGGCCGATGGAGTACTTCGCGTGTTATAGGATTGAAGGCCAATGGTCCCTCCAACGACCATGGCAGCCCCTCATAGGTCCATGTTGGTTGGGAGCGGCTGGCATGCCCCTTTGTTCCGTTCTGAAGCAGGCAGTTTCGCAGAAATTCAAGATGTAATCCATCCACGAGTTGTGATTGTTGCCGGGATTCCAGATATATCCGAATCCTCCTTGATAGATCGTCTTCTTTATCCGTTCTGTAAATCAAACGAACGTCCATCTGCTGAACTAGTAGCATCTTGGTTCAATAAAAATCATCCAGAAGTAGATCAAACAGTAATGGTGCGCGTCCATCGGCTTGGATTCGTTGAGGATAATACTACGAAACTGTTGGAACGCGAAGTGGGTGCATTATTACATAATCAAGGACGATTAATTGACCTTGAAAAACCAGATTTGACGCTGATGATTCATCCCTGTGGTCCTGCTACGGAACCTATGCATCCAGAATCAGAATCCGTTAACGAGCATGGATGGGTTTGGGGTATAGTCGATCAAGAAGGTCAGGGTGGTGGACCATTTGCTTCACGAGCTGCAACCGACCGTGCCTACTTTAGGCCCGTAAGTTTAGATCCACGCCTTGCCCGAACTATGGTTAATTTAACCAGATTCTTAGGTAAACCACCAGAACAAATCTTCGACCCCTTTTGCGGAACTGGCGGAATTCTCATTGAGGCTGCAATCAGTGGAATTCGCGTGTATGGCTCGGATTTAGATGCTCGAATGGTGGAAGGAACACGGCAAAACTTGGAGCAAATCAAGGCAGATTCATCGTTGTATGAGTTGTTTACTCATGATGCTACTCAATTAGAGGGGTTATGGACCAAAATGGAGAGTTCTGCCTTCGTCTTTGATCCACCTTATGGTCGAAATTCTTGGTCAGATGGTGAAGGCATGAATCTCGTTCAACGTACAGTTCAATCTTGCCAATCAATATGCATAGGTTGTTTTGTGATTCTTCTTCCTATTTCTCCAGATATTGCTGACTTAGTACGGGCAGGAAAGACTATTCAGGCTCTTGATGGAGAAAATGAAATGTTCAGCCGTTTTCTTGATGAGCAAAATCTCCGTATTGATGTCGCACATCCAATCCATGTCCATCGGAGTTTAGCAAGACTGTTGCTACGCTTGCAACCAAATTGAGAGTGGGCGATACAGGATTCGAACCCGTGTCCTAGCGTCCGAAGCGCCAGATGATATCCAGACTACACCAATCGCCCAACCCCTTCGACCGGGAGGCTTGATTTCAACTCGACGGGTGAGGCCATGCTAAGTTTGGTGGCCTAAATTCCGATTTTGTGTAAATTTGAATCGAATCACCGGTATCCTTCGATTCGGAATGTAGCATGAGATTGTTCAATTCCAAATCTGTTTGGTTCAAGATCATCACTGGTCCTTCTCCAATCTCGCATTCACTACGGATGTGAATTAAACGATCTACAAGCCCTGCTTTGAGGAAACTAGTCCAAATTTGTGCCCCTCCTTCGATGAGAAGCTCTTGGATACCCCGATCTCCTAACAAATCAAGTAAATCATTGAGCCCCTTATTTTCATTGAGATTAGTGATTGTGACTGATTCGACATCTGGTGGCGTTTTGATGTGCTCAATTCCATGAATGTGGAGGGTCGTAGCCTCTTGATTCCAGATTTTAGCATCTAGTGGGATTCGTCCTCGTCGATCTAAGACAATACGTAATGGTTGTTTAGCTCCGTCAAGTGGTACATGTCGAATAGTAAGCGAGGGGTCATCACGAACTACGGTCCCGGATCCAACAAGGATTGCATCTGTTTGACGACGTAAAGCATGAGCGAACTGGAGTGATTTTTCTGTAGTGAAACGTGCAGAATCTCCCTCATTTACATCGATTCGATTCTTTGCGTCAACTGCCATTTTTAGTGTCACAATCGGTCGACGATGGTGACACCAATGCATGAAAGCCTGCATTTGAAATTCGGCTTCTTTTTCCAACATACCATATTCGACTTTGATTCCAGCGTCTTCGAGAACTCCGATACCATGACCACGAACGTTGGGATTTGGGTCCTTGGCGGCGATGATTACCGAATCAATTCCTGCCCACAGGAGAGCTTGTGTACATGGAGGGGTCCTTCCAAAGTGATTACACGGTTCTAGTGTAACGTATGCAGTGGCTCCCTCCGTTGGTTCTCCACGTTCTTCTGCATCTGCGATAGCAGCTTGCTCTGCGTGTAGGTTACCGATACGATCATGCCATCCTTCTGCAATGATTCGTCCGTCTCGAACTAGAACACATCCAACTGGAGGATTTGGGGAAACTCGTGCTAAGCCACGTTCTGCAATCTCGATGGCTCTCGCCATGAACTGCACCTCTGGCTCCATATTGAGAGGGGAGGCTGCATCTATCATATGGCTTCGCTTCAATCATTGAGTAATTCAGGACAGAGTTCATGTTGTGTACCCCCTGTTTCAATTCATGGGCGATTCCGTTGACAGATTAGTCTTCGAAGCAGACACCTCATCTAAGAAGCGTAAAGGCGTTCATCGTCCGATATTTGCCCCATTTTTCACCCAGCCTGCGGTTGATGCACCTACACCTTCCAAAGTACATTTGCTTGTTAATCCGTATTCAGGTAGGAAGAAAGGCCTTTCAGTTGGTCAAGAAGCTGAACGTCTTCTGATTGAAGCGGGAGTCATTGTTGAAACACATCATTCAGAATATGCAGGACATTTTGTTGAAATTACTACATCCCTCAACCTTAGTGATGGAGATTGTATTGCCGTAGTTGGCGGCGATGGAAGTTTGTCTGAGTCAATCACTGGTTGGATGAGGACTAAGCAGACAGTAAAGCCAGTTTTCGCAGTTATACCCGCAGGAACAGGCAACTCTCAAGGAACGGAACTTGCAATTTCTGGAGTTGATGACGCTGTTTCTAGAATTCTTCGTGGTCGTACTCAAGCAATCGATCTTGCCGAGGTGAATCTTCGTTCGGGCAATCGCAAAGATCCAGGACCAGAGATGACTTGGTACAGTCACAATCTAGTGACTTGGGGGTTAGGAGTGGATTCAGTTGTTCTAGCGGAGAAATTACGCTGGATGGGCCCATTACGTTACGATGTAGGAATTGTGATGATGATGCTTGTCAATCGTCGCCGTCATGCTACATTGATTATTGATGGACATACAATGAAGGGAGACTATACTCTATTTTTGATTCAGAATACACAACTTGGTGGTTCAGGCTTGAAACTTGGTCCAGGTGCATCAATCGATGATGGGGAGATGGATCTCGGCATATTGCAGAGAATGAGACGCTCATCATTGCTCAAGGCATTTGGAATGCTTCAGAAAGAAGGAAGACATGTTTTTCATCCCAGTGTTGTATATCACCGATTCAAGCATCTTCGCATCGAGACTGATGAACCCACAGCAATCAATATTGATGGTGAACTAATCGGATGTACACCTTTAGAGATGCAAGTTATACCGCAAGCGATTCGTATAATTGTCTAATCAGAAACTGAAGTCTGAGAATTCATCATCATCTGAGATGCTCGGTCCATCACGAGTTTCGATTTTTGGTTCTGGCTCTGGTTCTGGCTCTGAGACCTTTTCTTTTGGAGCGCGAACAGCCCGCTTTCGTTTGACTGGCGGCCTCCTGCTTACAGGATTATTCTCTATCTGAGATTCTGTAATCGTCTCTTCTGAGATGGTTGAACTCGACATAGTTCTTCTGCTGCCGGGTCCTCCTCCTCCAGTTACACCACCGCTCATTCGTCGGCCACTTGGACCGGAAGAAGGAGAACTTGGTTCCTTCATTGCGGATTCCATTACTTCGCGTAATTTGTCGTCCATTTCCATTGATTCCTCAGTCTGAATTACCCCGGCATCAGGAGTTCGTGAGACAGATTTCAGTGCTTCCACAGCATCTCCAGGTCCTTCCAATGTTGCAGAGACATCGAATTCTTTGATCTCGACTTTCTTCACACTCGTGTCATCAACAACACCGGCAGATTCGGATTGATCCCTGTCTCGATTGATACTTTCAACTTCCTTCTTGTGTTTCTTGAGTTCCTTCACAACTCCTCCTGCAGCTTGAATTTGCTTTTCTGACATCAGCATAGAAGCTTGCTTTGAAGCCGCTGTACGAATTTGAATTGAGGCATATGTAAACGTTCCAAAGGCGCCTGCACCACCTCCGATAAGAACAATCATCAGGTAGAGTGGACCACCAATTATGGGTATACTTCCCATAGAGTATGTCTCTGATTCGGATGCAGTAACGCCTCCAATTTCGATTGTTGTGATTACCATATGAGCAGCAAGACGCGTATTCGCACTCAATTCACAGTCTTGTACTGATGTTTCCCAAGCAGGAATATTCCTGATACCTCCATCTGATCCGTGTAGTATGTAACCCTCCAAGGCAATTGGACGATTCCATTCTTGCAGACCGGCCATACCATTGAGCACATTTTCATTTTCAGGGATGATGCCAATTAGTGCCCAACCACGCTTTTGTTCTACAGATTCGTAGTCCTGTCCAAACTGAGCTTCAGCGTAGAGTGGAGTACTCCATCGCTTGTCTTGGATTCCGGGGACTTCAGCTGCAGGGTTTCTATCAATACCCTTGATGTCCTCTGCATCTTCAATTGGCATCACATCGATGATTATTGCTTCAATTGAAGGCCCATCATCTTCGGGAAAACTCTTGGATGTTGCTAGCCATCCCTCAATTCTAATTGGATCTCCACCATGGTCTGCCGGTGTTACATCTCGTGATTTCTGAGGAATGGTTCCATTTTCGTTAGTATTGCAACCAATAATCGGTGCTTCGACAGCCACTATGTCGTTACTTGGGTCACTAGAGAGACGTTCGTGTATGGTCACACTAGTGCCATCGTCGGACATTTCCACCGAGACCATTCCTTGTCCAGTGCCCCATTCTGCAGGAGCAGCAGATAGACATCCTACTAGGACCAAGGAGAGCATAAGCGCGATGAGTCGGGGTCCCGTTCTGCGCACGCCCATGGTTCCGGAGCGACCTCGGCGTTGAATAGATTTCCTGAGTTGAAGAGAGGCGCTGACGGAGAGATTCGAACTCCCGAGTCCAAGGGACACCGGATTTCAAATCCGGCGCAATACCAGGCTATGCGACGTCAGCCACAGGTGTTCGAATCGAATGGTAGATTTCACGCTTTGTGCATTTCAGGTCCAATATGAGGGCCGACACCATGCTGGAAGTTCTGTGGCCGCTCCTGGACTTGTTAGACCGATGAAGAAGACCATGACGATGATGAAGAATGCAGGGAAGAGCGCAGTCATTGTGAGAATTTTGGAATCCGCGTCACCGTAGAGGTGCATGAAAATCGCTGCAATCATGATGAATTTCGGGATAGCGATTCCAACAAGGATACTCATCGTGATAGTATCGCCTAATTCTACACCAACAGCAGCTACCTCAATTGCGGTTAGTATCATCAGGCCCCAGAAGTTCATCCAGTAGGGATCTTTTCCGAAAATTGTGTAGTGTGCCATATTTCATCACCTCAAAACAGATAGAAGAATGGGAAGACTAGTACCCATACCAAGTCGACAAAGTGCCAGTAAAGGCCGAAATACTCAATGGTGACTGCATTTGAAGGACCCCAACCTCCACGAAGCCCCTTCAGAGTCATGTAGGCTAAACCGATCATTCCTGCAAGAACGTGCACTCCGTGAGTCCCAGTAGTAACGAAGAACGTAGAAGCGCCAACTCGAATATCTGCCATCATCACTCCACCGGGATGAGTTCCCGCTTGCATCATGCTGTAAAGAGCACTATCAGGGGGGATATCCTTTCCATCGTGATACGATGTATCGTATGCATAGTGTTGATATGTATCTGCATTGATTCTGTATCCTTCAGTGTAGAGCGAGGCAATCTCAGAGTGACCATGGTTTAGGTTTGTAAGTGGGCCAGGGGTAGGGAAACCAACAAACCATTCAATCATTTTCAGCGTTAAGAAAAGTGTTGCAAGGAATAGCGTCGCACCCAAGAAAACAGCTACCTTGCGACTTCGATGTGCCTGAACATTTTCCATTTCAACTTCATACTTGTCTGAGTATTTTTTGTCACTCATCTTTGCCGTCTTAAGTGCAAGAACAACAGTGAATGATGAGATAATTAGAGCAAATGTGTTTACTGCTCCAGGTGCGAGATGGAACCAACTGCTAGCAATTAGATGTGCAGCGGGCTCGAAGCATACTACAGATGTGCCTTCAATCCATTCTCCAGATAGGAAAACATCGTTACAGTTAGGGATACCAAGGCGATAACGAATATAGGTACTGAATAGACTAGTGAATACCATCATCTCTGACATCAAAAAGATCCACATTGAGACTTTACGGATATCGATATTACGGAATGGAGCTCCCGTTGCCTTTGGCTCGTAAACTCCATCAAAAGTCATATCTTGACGCCACCACACAAGCAACCCTATCGTGACAATAATGAGGCCTAGCATCACGCCACTGAGCGCCCCAAGATCAGCAACCTCTCCGCCGACAAAGACGTTAGCAAATCCATACAAGAACAATGCAAACCCAGCGCTCATAATTAGTGGCGCAAATGAGTTGTGCGGAGCGCCATGACTCCAATCATGAGGCCCCCATGGTGATGCATGGTGGCCATGGTCGTCATGGCCGTAGTCTCCGCTCAATGACTCACCTCCTTTTCGTCATCTTCAGGCATCATCAGACTCTCAAACCATTGTCCGAAGCGTGTTGGTTCTGATGCAATATGTTCGTTTGCATCTCGGAGAACAGGAGGATTATGTGGGTCAAATGAGGGAGTTGGTGGAGGTGAAGAACACATCCACTCGAATGACCAACCACCCCATGGATCAGCAGGAGCCTTTTCCCCTGCAACGACTGTTTTGATCATATTAGCGACCATTATGAAATTGGAGAAGAAGAAGAGGAAAGCACTGACAGTGATGAACAGGTTCCAACTTGCCATCTCAGCAGGGATATTTGCAAAGTCATCAGTTGTGATGAACCACGTGTGGTGGCGCCTAGCCATCCCTAGGACTCCAAGCTTGTGCATTGGCCAGAAAATACCATTGAAAGAGATGAAACCAGTCAGGAAGTGAAGCAGTCCCAATTTTTCGTCCATCATTCGCCCAGACATCTTAGGGAACCAGTAGTAGATCCCACAAAAGACGCCGAATACTGTTCCACCTACGAATACGTAATGGAAGTGTGCAACAACGAAGTATGTCTCATGGAGATGCGTATCCATCGCCAATGATGGGAAGAACATCCCAGAGATTCCACCAAGAGTGAATGTAACAAGGAAACCGAGTGCCCAAAGTGTATGAGTTCGGTAGACAAGAGAACCTCTGTGCATTGTCTTGAGCCAATTGAATATCTTGATTCCAGTTGGCACAGCAACAAGCATGGTTGTAAGCATCGTCACGAAACGAAGGGTAGGCGACATTCCGGAAGTAAACATGTGGTGGCCGTATACGATAAAAGCAACAATTCCGATACCCGCCATTGCGTAGACCATTGATCGGTATCCAAAGACGGAACGACGGGCAGAAGTGGCAAGAACTTCAGAAATAACCCCGAAGGCAGGCAGAATCACAACGTATACTTCTGGGTGTCCGAAGTACCAGAATAAGTGACTCCACAGGAGTGGGTCACCTCCGGATGCAACATGATAGAAAGCAGTGCCAATAGTTCGATCCAAATACACTTGGATCAAGCCAACTCCCCAAGCAGGAATTGAAAGGAAAAGCATCAGGTTAGCGATGAAGATAGACCAAGTGAATAGTGGCATTTGCATCCAACCCATACCGGGTGCTCTCATACCACAGATTGTAGCTAAGAAATTGATTCCGGTTAGTGTAGAGGACGCTACAAGCATAATCTGACCGGCTGCCCAAAGTGTGGTCCCAGTATGTGCTGTTTCAGAGACGATATAAGGTGCATATCCGGTCCACCCTACATCTGCTGCCTGCCCGCTGAATACGCCGGTGAAGATTAGTAATGCTGCAAACGGTTGTAGCCAGAAAGACATCGCGTTGATACGTGGAAGAGCAAGGTCATGTGCTCCAATCTGAAGTGGAATAAGCCAATTTGCAAATCCATTAATCAACGGCATTGCTGCTAGGAAAATCATTGTCGTTCCATGCATTGTGAAGAAACTATTGTATTGATCTTGAGTGAGGAAATCATTGCCCGGTACCGCAAGTTGAATTCGTATCAGAAGTGCCATGACACCTCCAACTCCCAAAAAGAAGAATCCAGCAATGAAGTAAAGAGTTCCAACCTTTTTGTGGTCTGTGGACGTGAGCCATTCAACAATCCAAGGGGAGAAACTATCCCAGTTGAATCCATCTGGACTTACCCGATAAAATGTGTATAATATTACACTTGCAAGTAGGATTCCAGATACTATAATGAGTGTTATCAATACTACAAATGGGTCAGCAGATTGAAGTTCTTCAGCAGCAGCACCAGCAGATGGTCCTTGGACAGTCATCGACATCATGTTCCATTTATCATCTGGACTTGCTCCACCGTCACCGTTGACGGAATTGGTAGCGAGTGTAAAGGTTGCAGAACCACTTGCAGGTGAGGTCCAGTCAACATTCCATGAGGTCTGGTCATTACCTAGTTCAGTGTGCCCTGCTTCGTTGCTACCCCAAATTTGCACATCTTCACCAATATTGGCCAGAGTTCCAGAATCTACTGCGAGGTTGAATCCGCCAAGGTTCTCGGGTGCAGCACTGGTTCCAGACGGGCCTCCAGTGAATGAAATGGTGAGAGTGTAGGTAGTACTTGCATTGAAATTCGCAGGTAATCCTTCAATCGATGGAGTGACACCGGGATCTGGAACCGCTCCATGGCAGGTACAACCCTTTTCACTGAAGCCGTTGATTCCTGTAGGCAAAGAGTCAGCTTTTGGTGCCATACTTAGGGCTAGGCCGAGAACAGTAAGTAGGACGAGAGTCCTGATAAATGATTTCTGCTGCATCATATTCACTCTCCTCACTTGTGGACATTTATCACAGCAGCCATGTAAGCGTGATCGTCGCCACAGTATTCGGTGCACAGAAGTAGAGTAGATTCACCATCTTCTCCCCCGCAGTCCGCTTCTTCACAAGTCGGAATAATCCATACCTGGGTATCAAGTCCTGGCACTGCATCTTCTTTCACTCCAAATGATACGAACCATGGAGCATGGGTTACATCAAGAGAGGTTAGATTCGCAAGATAGAATTCACCTTCTTTCAAAGACAATACTGGCACCATTGTTCCATTCAAATCTTGATATTCAGACGCATCACAGAGTGTAGGTCCAGCATATTCTGGACATTCGAAAGACCAGAACCATTGTTGTGCGGTAATGTCGATAATGTGGTAGCATTTGTTTGGGTCAGCCGCAGCATCTGTGCAATCAAGGCCGTATGCACTATCCGGGTCATTCGGGTCTGCCCAAACGTCAGATAGTGGGCCCCAAGAAATGTAGGTCAGGTAGACGATGAGGATGAATGGGATAATCGTCCAAGCCAATTCAAGAGAGATGTTATCGTTGTGTTTCGGAAAGACTCCTACTTCGATTCCGTCGACATCGACCCAATCGTCATCATCGTCCTTTGATCGATAGGTCAATGAGTGATGTGCTAGCCAGATAAATGTGAATCCGCCAACGATTGCTGACCATACAAGGTACTCGTTCCACAGACTGTCGAATGCGGCGCTCGCGATGCCCACTCCCAACCCTCAATTAAACCGTCCAGACACCCGTAATTAAGGATTCGCGGGTCGCACCCATTCATACCTGTCACCAGCACTTATCTGATTCATCGATACTAGGACAAATTTACTCTGAAAGTAGATTTCTATGCTTTGAATTCATGAACTACTTTATTTCTAAAATTGGTTAGGGGCTTCGACCTTTGGTGTGCCAATAAGGGCCAGATAGTCGAGAAAGAAATCAGATGTCATCCAATTTTAATCATCGAAATCCTCTAGGGGATGAATCTCTATTGTCTTCTGCGCGAGCTCTTGCTCGTGCGAGATTAAGGAATAGAAATCCAATCCTAGGTGGTTCTGGATGCCCAATAATTGTCGAAGGACGCAGAGATTTAGAGACACTTCGCGCTCTTGGTTTTGATGGTCCTATTGAATTGGTAAATCGGGGTTGGGGCCAGAGTCGTCTTATTGCTCACCTACATGATCAGTATGGGCGAAAGAATCCTGTTGATGGCGGTGCATCTGTGATGTTGATGATGGATTGGGATCGTACAGGAGTAAGTCTTCACGAACGCTTGTGTGTTAGAATGAGAAGCCTCGATATGAGTATTGATGATTCAACTCGCAGAGTTCTAATGAGATCCATGGCTATGAAAGGGTCCACTGTTGAAGGTTTGAAGACTCATGTGAATGAGTTGATTCCCTTAATCGATAAAGTTGATCCCCCTCCCGATTCAGTATTGTAGTCGAGAGAGATTATTCCTCAATCAAGACAACGACAGGTATAGCTATACTCGCTTGCATAGATTGCCTAATCCTATCGATTTCCTCGATACGTTCGTTCAATTGCTCATGAAGTCTGTTGATGATTCCTCTTTTCATACGCAGCCATCGTATATCGATGACTTCGTTTCGAAGTGTAGCATTCCATTCTGCTTTCTGGACTTGTGTTTCTTCCGCTTGAATTCTGGATTTCCATGCCGCATTGGTATTGATTGTAAGTTCATTTAACAAAGGAGCGAGTCGATTCCGTTCATGGAACAATAATTCACTATGAAGTCGAGTTCGGGATTCTTCTAACTGTTGAATTAAGTAAGGATCTGGACTTATTGCCTTAGGTACAACTTCGGTATCCATCCATGGATTATGATCGAGAGTCATGAGTGGATTGAACTCATTATCTAGGGCAAGCCAACGACGTATTCGATGTTCATTGAGTCCAGGAGCCCGCCATTCAATTGCCACAACACATGCAGTCCCAGTAGGAACCTGATTGGAAGATGCCATACTAAGAACTTCAGAAGCAACAGCATCTTCTCCAAACTTACGAGATGGCCCATCGACGGAGATTCGCATCAGAGGATGCCAAGGATTGACAAATTCGAGTTCTTTTCGTTTACGAGCGATCTCTTGGCTGTATGTGATTTCAAGCCATTGTGGTCCAGCGCGTTGACTTAATCGAGTAACAAGGCTCTTCCAAATTGTCGACCCATGTTTGGATGAACCTAATTGCTCCAGACATTCACTGGATAGACGAATCATCCATACTCCATCAGTTGTTTCACAGTGTTCTCCTCCATTCGTAATCACCCATCTTTCGACTTGTCGTCGTACATCCTGTGGTTCAACATCTACTCGATGCGCTTCCATCGCGGAGCGTACACGTCGAACACCGGGGTCGGCTCCAATTGTTTCCCGCTCTTTGAGTGCAGATTCTGTAATCCAACGATTCCGTTCCAGGAGAATTTCTTCGACATCCT
Source organism: Methanobacteriota archaeon (assembly GCA_002712285.1). Taxonomy (GTDB): domain Archaea; phylum Thermoplasmatota; class Poseidoniia; order Poseidoniales; family Thalassarchaeaceae; genus MGIIb-N2. Next base: position 7,211 of record PATC01000035.1, on the reverse strand, counting down.
CATCATTTTCCATCTCAAGATATTGATCGAGATCTACGAATTGAAATCCTGGTTCAATATCTTCTCGGACGGCATTCTGTGAAATTTCATTTTGAGCAAGGACGCGAACTGCTCTGCCTAGCATTGGGTCTACCATCCCAAGAGAAGTTTCGAAAATCTGTATACGGGAGAGTAATCGTCCTAGGATGGCAGCATCGATTGTACCTTGGACGCACATATTTGCGATATGGATTACAGGACTTCTTTGGCCATAACGATCTAATCTCCCTATTCGTTGCTCTAGTTTCATTGGATTCCAGGGGAGATCGTAGTTAACGAGTCGATGGCAGTGTTGTTGATCAAGACCTTCAGTACCAACTTCGCTACTCAGTAGTATATCCATTTCTCCCTGAGCAAATCTTTCACGGATTTCATCTCGCTTAGTAAGTGGCGTTCTTCCCGTTAGTAACTCTGCTCTTAGTCCGTCAGCTTTCAATTTCTTCAGAAGGTGTTCAAGGGTACCATGAAATTGAGAAAATAAGAGCACTCCGCCATCTAAACCACCTGCTAACTCCTGTTGAAGCCATCCGATTAAAGCCTCATATTTGGTATCCCGATGTCCAAGTGCTTCTGCTGCACGTACTAATTCCCTATGTTCAGGTAAACGCTTCCATGCGTCAATAATTCGAATATCTTCTTCCTCTTCATCGGGAGGATTTTCTAATGCTTCCTCAATTTTCTCAAGGATATGGGATGCATAAGCCGGTAAACAGGATGATGCCATTCTCTCTGGCATAATTGATGCCCAATCAAAACTACCATCTGGATCTCTCAGGCGTTGAAGTCTAAATGACCAAGCTCGAGCTGCTTTGTAAAGAGTCCATTCTTCCTCTGTTAAATTCACATGAAGTATGACAGGAACTCGTTGAGCGAGTTCCATATCGAGATCTTTCCGTCTTGTTCGAACAAGCATATCGTTTAGAGGTAACATTTCCCTCAACAAGTCTACAAGGTCGCGTTGTGATTTTGATGAAATATGTTCACCTTCAGATGCTAGAATCCGTACATCTCTTATTCGGGGATCATCTTGCATCGCGACGTAATTACTTAGCCGAACTATCTCGTTTCTGAGACGATCTACTTGAATCGGTTTTGTACATGCGGCATCGATAGCACTGTGTATTGTGGCAGTGGGTGACATCGTAGCTCGAAAGGAATGAACATCCGGCCATCGATCGGGAGCAATGAGAGAGAGTAAAACAAACAGGTCTTCATTATCGAGATTGACTGGTGTTGCTGTAAGAAGCATTTTCCAGCGTGATGAGAGAAAAAGCATCTGAATCGCGTCGTGAAGCCTTGATTTAGGGTTTCGAACATGATGGGCTTCATCAACAATAGTCATCAGGAGATTCATCCGTTGTCCAACCATAGCGTCAAGAGTTTCTGCTCGACGAAGAACACCGTGACTGACAATAACCACATCGTTCGAACCATTCTGTAAGGCATTCATTTCGTCAAGAAAGGCGGCACAAGTTGAGGGCGTCTTTGCTTCAATATCCACTCGATGAGCCAGTTCGTTCTTCCATTTTGATCGCAGACTACCCGGGCAGGCAATTAGAATGCCTCCGGTTTCACCTCTAGAATGGAGTTCTCGAATTGAAATCATTGCTGATATTGTCTTTCCAAGGCCTACTTCATCGGCAACTAAGATTCCTCTCCATGGACCAGCGAACATCCGTGCAACTGGTAGATGTTGGTGGGGTTGATCTTCCCATCGACCGAAATGAAGAGTCATGTTTTGATCTGAAGCAGGTTGACGAGTTTTGAGATCGGATTCGATTATCGACCAAGTCCTATGTTCCATAAATGGATTCTGTAACGTCATGGTACGACCTCATGGGATCGACACCATATCAAGCATGATCTTTGTGATTCTTCGGCATCTGCAACACGGAATCCTTGACTGTGTTCAGAACCATGTGTGTGTGGGAACGTTCGATTCCATCGATTGAGAGGACGGTTTTTGTCAAATCGTTGAGATCTTCCCGATCTTGGGCGAGAGCGATTACCATAGAGTCGTAGTCCCCTGTGACATCGTATACTGAGATGACACGCGGGTCTTCTGCGATTCTTCCTTGGATTTCGAGTAATCGTCCCTTCTCGATTCGTATTCCAACCACAACGGTCATCCTCCATCCAATCTTCTCTGGATTGATGCGTGCAGCATAACCGAGGATGACACCAAGATCTTCTAATCGCTTTACGCGATTGCTGACAGTCCCCTGTGATACTCCTATCGCTTCTGCTACGGTTCGATTGGAACGAGTCCCATCCTCGATTAACTGGGCGATGATTGCACGGTCGGTATCGTCGAGCATTCCACATCGCCTTCGGGGCATCGCAGTTCGGTCCGCCGCTCTTGAAGTTTCCAGCGAATAACCCTATTCTGACCGTTACTCTTGCTCATTCTCAATATTTCTCGGGAACCTAAGGTCAAGCATCCAACGATCATGTCCATCGACTTCCATTCTGATTGTACAAGGTTCATCGTGTTCCATGGTTCGTAATTTCCGAATTTGAATTTCTACTTCCTCCTTTGGTTGCAATTGGATTGGTAGATTTCGTCGTGCAATCATTCTCCATGATTTTCCACCTTCAATACCGTCAATTATGACACTTGCTGCACCTGCTTTTACATGGATCCGATGTTGAGTATTTTCGCCCGCACCTGTAACGATTGGCCGAATTTTCGGCATTGATTGTTGACGTTGTTTTTCCCCGATGAATACTGCTACTAGGGCTAAGATTCCCACCCCCATCAGAAGACTTGCAATCGCTGTACTTCTTGCACTATTCTCAACAACACGTGCGTCAACATGTCCAATTCCTGAAGCATGGAGTAAATGATCATCCATCGAAACTAGGTTGGTTACAACCCGCAGATTTTCTCCTGGTTCGATGCCCCAGTCCAACAATGTTGACGGTTGGACAATATGGGTCCAAACCTCATCCGCTCCTTCGCTGCGGTTGAATGTCGAGGTCCATGCATGGTAGGCAACTACATTCAGGTCTTTAGGAGCCAGAGGATGATTTGAAACAGCGATTGAGGGGTGCAAAATTAGCCATCGAATAATCACCTCATCCCGAACAGTCTCATTAAGTTGCATTTGAGCATCAATAACAATGTCTCCAGTATCAGTCCATCGGGCATGAACTTGAATATCCTGTCCTGATTGAATTTCTTCTGTTAGAGGAACTCCATCATATCGAATCTCGCCGGTTGAAGCATTTAGAGCAGCAGCTCTCTGCTCGGCTGCTAGAATGTTCAATGGATCTTCTTCCTCAGAGTGCCATGAAACGAGAATCGCCTCACCGTTTTGCACATCATCAAGCACAGTATCATTTACGATATCATGAATAGTGTCTCCATTCGGTACAAAGACCTCAATCAAAGGAACTGCTTGTGTTGTAGGTATCAGGAATAATGTCAGAAATGTACCTAATATCAAGAGACGCGTCTTCATTGAATCACATCCTTGAATCGTTCTAACAGTATGAGAGCTTCTGCATCCTTCCACATCCCAGTGATACGTTCCCCAACCCAAACCGGCAACCTCCACTCAATACCATCTATTTTGCATCTGAGGACATGTCCACCTGAATCATATTCTTCCTCGTTTTCGGAGGGCTTATCTTGTTTGAGAATACGTAACATGACTCCAGGAGTTACTTCGTGAATTCTATGGCCATCTGTTCCAAGTGGAATGCTATGCATTGCTTCAGAAGAAAGGCGAATGTTCCTTCCACCACGATCTTCCCAACCTCTGATTCCAACGTGGATGATATTCAATGGTGACCATTGTTTCCCTAGATGTGTCCTATCTGGCCGTGAATGTGTATCCATTTCCCAAACTTGTTTTTCCATTGCTTGACTCGCCCAGAGGATTCTTTTTCCTCTCTTCCAAATTGAAGCATTTGAGATTATTGGGTCATGATCAGTTTGGATAATTTTCAGGGTTTTTTCGCATACTGGAGACGGATGAAGTCCCTTTCGTTTGGGATTTGGAGGGATTTGATTAGCATCAGGTCTGATTTCTAGAATCGTATCTGGGTGCTTACGTAAAATTGCGAAGAAAAATCCACCATGACCAGTGTCTTGGTGAATCAATCGAACACATTTTCGTATTGCATTACGGATTTCAGGGTCATGCGAAGGATCTCCGTGACTGCCTGTAATGATATTCATATTATCATCAAATACGTCCCAATCTTCCATTCCAGATTGATAATTGAGACCGGGTGTTTTTGTAGGCTCAAACTCAATAGATTCAATGTCATCTCTGGCTTCAAGAATTCGTGCAATTACAGCTTCGTTTTCTACAGGGTCAATCGAACATGTCGAGTAGACCACTGTACCACCTGGTTGGAGAACATCAATTGCTCGATTAAGTAGAGACACCTGCAATTTGTGTAATTCTAGACCTGCTGATGGGCGCCACCTCCTCCATACATCAGGATTTTTCCTTGTGGTTGCCGATCCGGTACAAGGTGCATCAACTAGTACAGCATTGTAACCTAATCCCGTGCCTCTAGGAACATGCCGCCCATCATGTTGAATCACCATTAGATTGGGACATGCTGCACGTTGGACGTTTGCAACTAATGTGTTAGTACGGGATCGAGAAACATCGTTAGCAATCACTCCTCCATTTCCAGCAAGTATCTCAGCCAGATGTGTACTTTTTGAGCCAGGTGATGCACACATATCGAGGATGATATCCTCTGGACTTAAATCAAACATCAACGGCGGAAGCATCGATACAGCTTCCTGTCTAGTGATACGTCCAGTTTCATGAAAGGCATTGAACAGGGGTTTGATTTCTGGGGGGGTTTCACCTCTCTTCCATGGCATAACATAGGCATTAGGCACCCAGCCGAGAGGCTCACCTCCCATTTCTTCAATTCGTTCTCGTATCCAGTTGAACTCTCTGCGTAGTGGATTTACTCGTAAGGTTTCATCCAATCGAGGAAGAGCAGCTTCGAGCCAGACCTCAGATTCACCATGCCATGCCTCCATAGCAACGAGCAATAGACTTTCTTCGGCCTGCTGCCTCCATGGCCGTTGGTCGTCACCCACAACTACCCGTTCCATTACCATCGAATGATTGTAACGACAGACTTCCGCACGGTTCAATGCCTTGTGTGTGAAGAGCCCCATTGATGGGCATCGAAGATCTGCTCCTTCTCCAGGTCCTCATCCTACCTTTGATTTGGCTTGCACCAACTTTTGGAAGGCGCTTTGGTATTGAAGCAGAACGAATCCAACGTCTACTTCTTTTGTTTCCTGTTGCTCTACTTGGAACTGTCATTTTTCTTGCCATTAATGGTCACCTAGGCATCCCTTCTCATACACATGCAACTCTTTGGGGAGTGGCTGATTCTATACCCGTTGCAACCCAATATTTTGCTGGAGGGCCTGAAGGTGGCATGTTGGTGTGCGCTTTTGTAGCATCAGTATGGATTCTAATCAGCCAAGAAAGACGTGGTCAGGGAGCTTGGGCTTTGTTGACTATTCATCTCCTTCCTCTTATCGCCGTGGGTGCATCATCCGAAGCCTTCGCTCCCGCTTTTTCTCCGAATTTAGTTTCGTCTTTTGTACCCGAACCGTCGTTTATTCCATTGATACTGAATTCAGTACAAGGATTCCTAATTGGAGAGCTATTGATTCGAACTTCGGTTTCAATCAATCGTAGAAAGGTACACCAATATGATGCTAATCTTGGATTAACAATCGCCCTAATGGTTACTTTACTATCTCTTAGGCCCGATTCTGTATTGGGACTTGAACCAGTAGTCCGCGCGCATCATCTCGTTGTCGTCCTCGCAATGTTATTTGCTTCAGACATATTAGGTGGTTTGACTGAATCTAGCCCTTACTCAAGTGGAATGACTTGGCCATCTTTTGGCATTACGCTACTAACACTGATTGGACCGGGTGTAGCTGTATTCATTCAAGGAGTGGATAATCTGTCAGTTCTCTGGACGATTGGCATAGTGTCTGGTCTAGGAGCCTTAGGTTCGCAACTCCCTCGTATTGGAATGGACCTAAGAAATCGTTCAGCACATCGTGGAGCTATATTCGGTGGGTTTGTTGGCATAGTCCTCGTAATTCTTACATTTGAACCTAGTATTATTCTCCTAATGGGTAGTATTCCTTTAGTCATAGTGTCATCATCTTGGAATTATTTAGATCGGTATTTCGGCTCTAAATCCCTACCTTGTTAAACGACACATCAATCGTTAATTTACAATCATGATTAAATATCTATTTTCATGATTCGGCATATCGACCTGCAAAGGTCGGGATGGGATGGAAATGCAGGAACAGATTAGCCGAAGGTCATCGAGATATGCCAAAGACGAGGGTCGTTTAATTCGTACGAATACGAACGAGACGGTGCGAAAACTACGTTCTTTGACAGATAGAGCTCGCCTGTATGGTCGTGCAGAAGGCTCATTGGTACCTGTCGAAGCTCTCGTAACCATTGAGACTGATCATTGGGTTTGGCAAACAGTTGACCCCTCTACTCTTTCGAAACTCACCCATCGTTTGGTGTTACAAATGAAAGATGGACGTCGTCGTGAACTCTTCATGACTCATACTCTAGATGCAGCAGTAGAATCCGCTTCACGTATCGTTGAATTCCACGACGGAGTCGTTCTTGTAGAGGCATTAGCTCCTTGATTGAGTAAAATTTCTTGGGCGTCACGGTCAAATAGACCCCCTCGGTCGCAAGGAGTGGTTCGTATGGCGAAGAAGAAAGACAACAGCGGCATCCAGCAAGCCGCAGGACTCATTCGATACTTCGATGAGGAATCCGAAGATGCTCTTCAGATTCCGAAGACTGCAGTATATGCAGCATGTTTTGCACTTTCCATCGTGATTTATCTTGCAAACCACGGCGTTTGGCAGTGGATTTGGGAGAGGATTAGTTGATTACTCCTCACCGGTTAAATCGACATAGGGAATCTCTTCTCCATCATTCTCGTTAATATCATCAATATCTGATCTAGTATCTGGATCAGCAAGGATGAGCTCTTTCTCAGCGCGAGCCATTGCACGCATTGCAGATGGCAGATTTCGTTCAAGTAGTGCCTTCCTCGCTCGGTCAATATCAGCTCTTGCTTCTTCGACATGTGCTTTGCCAGTAATATCGCTTCTTGCTCGAAGT
>PATC01000034.1 GCA_002712285.1 Methanobacteriota archaeon | reverse complement strand
CTCCTTCCTTCCGCAGACCCCCTTGAGCCAATATTTCTCTGCGTTCTTCTTGAACAGCAGATGGAGATAGATCGACTTCGTCAACGTATTGACCAGATAGAGGTGAATGGATGATTGAGGGATTCATTCTTGATGTTCGATTCGACAAGTTGACCGGGCGGATGATTTCTTGGATAGTGGATGAAGATGGAGTCACACATCGGTTCGAAGATTCGTGGACTTGCACTGTTCACGTGCTAGGTGAAAGACATCGTCTAGTGGTTCTCTCTGAAACATTGCAGCGTCTTGAATACAAAAACGCCTTCGCAATCCAATCCTGTCGATTTGAGCAACATCTTGTAGATCTCGAATCAAATGATTGTAAAGAGGTCCTTGCCATTGATGTTGCTCGTTGTGATAAGATTCCTGCTCTAGCACAGAGTATTCTTGCTGCAGGATCATGGCATCATCTTGAGATATTTTCGATAGACCCCGTTGCCTCACAACGTTATCTATTGGATCAAGGACTGCATCCTTTAGGGCGCGTTCGGATTGCAGAAGGGCGATTGATTCCACTGGATTGTCGTCTGTCTGAATCCAATTGTCTTCCAAAGTTTCGTGTGCTTGAGATTCATGTTGAGTGTCGAGATGTGAGTGGTCATCGTTCATCTGAAGCAGCGATTGATTGGATTGATCTGAAATCGAATGACATAGAATGGCGAATCAGTAATGTGGAATCAAAACCGAGAGCTGCTCTTTCTCGTCTTCATCGAATTATGGATTCTTTCGATCCCCATGTCATTCTCACCCAACAGGGAGACTGGATTGACATGCCAGCCCTATTCAAACTCTCAGAACGTGTTGGTCAGCCCTTGCGATTGGGTAGAACGGGTCATGATGGACGCCCCCGTTCTGAGGCGTTTACAAGTTGGAGTTATGGCCGCTTAATTCGTAAGGAAGCGAAGTATTCTCTCGAAGGTCGCATCCATATCGTTGCAAGCACCTCATTTATCTTCAAAGAAGGAGGATTTGAAGGTCTATTCGAGATTTCTCGCATGTCTGGCATACCTCCTCAAGACATTGCATGCCTATCTCCTGGTTCAGCCATCTCAGCGATTCAAATCCGTCAGGCTATTGAGGATGGAGTATTAATTCCGTGGAAAAAGAATCGAGCAGAAGACATCAAGACTGCATTGGAACTTCTCCATATAGATCGTGGTGGACTCTACTTAGACCCTAAAATTGGTGTGCATCACAATGTTGTCGAGATTGATTTCGCAAGTTTGTTTCCTAGCATTATCGCCAGTCGTAACATAAGTCCTGAAACAATGGGTTGTCTATGCTGTAATCCGGAAATTACAGGTGCTTCACGTCTTGGTGTACTTCCTCTAGACGTTGAGTCAACTGCTCGTCTCATATCTGATCGTCGGAGGCTATCTGTTAAGCATCATCTATCAGTACCGAATACACGTCTCTATGCATGTACTCGTCAGCATGGCTTCCTTGGTCGAGTGGTTGCCCCGATTATTGAGCGTCGTCGCTGGCTCAAGTCCTGCCGTCAGAGTAAGGGCGATGAATGGGACCGTCGTCAAAATATTCTGAAATGGCTTCTTGTCACATGCTTTGGATACACTGGGTATCGTAATGCTCGTTTTGGTAGAATAGAGTGTCATGAAGCAATTTGCGCTTGGGCGAGGGAAATCCTTCTGATTGCAATTGAAGAGTCACAGAATGAGGGATGGAACGCTCTGCATGCGATTGTTGATTCACTCTGGCTTAGCGATCTTAAGACGCGAAACTCAGAGGAGCGTCGCCAATCAATAGATCGCGTAATCGCCCGTATTGAAGCTCGTGTTGGTGTACATATTGATCTTGAGGATGAGTATGATTGGATAGCTTTCATCCCGAATCGAACCAACGGTGTAGGAGCTCTTACGAAATATTTCGGCCACGGTAATCAAGGATGGAAGATTCGAGGAATAGAATTACGCCAGCATTCAACCTGCACATGGATTCGCAATCTTCAGAATGATGCATTAGAGATTCTTCGTCCGAACCCGAGTATTTCCGCCCAGCGTAGTGTTGTATCTATGCTTCACGAGCGTATTGCTAATCTTAGAAGGGGCGACGTCCCTTTACAGGATCTTATCATCGCACGTCGTGTCAGTCGTAGCATCGAGGATTCCAAAGTGGTCAATCTTACCACATCCGCACTGCTTCGTGCTCGTTGGCTTTCTCGCGAAATACCTCCTGGTCATAGGGTGCGGTTTGCTGTCATTGGAAAGAGTCGAATCGCTCCCATTGACCGTGTTCGTCTTGATTCAGAGATTGAGAGTTCTTCCAACATTATCAGAGGTTTGAATGGAGATCCCGAACATTATGTTCCGATTGCATTGCGCTCTATCTCGGCGATTCTCTCCGCTTTCGGATGGGATGAGAACCAGGTTTCAAGCGGTACATCTAGAATTCCAGTACTCTCTGATTGGTGTTGATCGAAGGCATCGAGTCTCATTTGCATCGTCTCGTTTGGATTCCATTTGATTGACTTCCATCCCTTGCACCATGTAGCCTTCATCACCCCACTTTTTCGTTCATGGGCGCAAACGAAACGTTCGTCGACTACAGCATAGAGTTGATGCCTTAGCACCCATGAGAAAGGATGCTGTCGACTTGAACGATGTGAGAGTAGGATTAGGCAACTTTGTTCTGCTGCAATTTGTTGAAGCAAGAGCAGCGCACGTCGAAGCATCGAGCATCCTTCTTCAATCCGAACCTGACCGTCTCCATACATCATTGGCATGTCACTAATCACAAGGAGCCTCGTATCATTTTCTTGCTGAATGTTCTTGATTTCTAAGTCGTTACAGACTGAATGGATTTGTTCAGATAACTGGTGTGCTGTGAACCCTCTGCATACATACATTCTCTGCATACATTCCTCTGTTTCGATTCTTCCCGCACGGATGAGTGGCACAAATTGCCCTGGATCGAATCGAGTCCCCCCATCAATCCAATACACTGCTCGTCCATCTTGTAATTCGTTAGCTGCAACGGATAAGAGTAGCCATTCATTAACATTCGAACTTCCTTCGAAGAGAACAACACGTCCAGTTTGCAAAGACGGAAAACCATTCACGAGAGATTGGTGTGGCCAATCAACCATTGGATTATGATTCATTATGGGAAAAAACTCCTCTTAGTTCATGAATACGTCAGAGAGAGATGGCCCTTTTCTGAAACTGAATGTAGACGTATGAGCGACAAGGCTCAGATTAGATGGACAAAACGGATATGAGGGAGTCGCGTCATAGGCCTAGTATGGCGGATGAAGTGCCCTCTTTGGTTCCGTCAGAGGAAGCATCCGAACTCCAAGTTCAGGAAGCAAAAATTGAGGGTGAAACTGTTGAAAATATCGAGGTAGATACAACTGAGATAGACCAACAACTCGATGAGATTAGACTGCGCCGTGAGGGGACAAAGCGTCCATTTTTTAGTGGCCCTGAGGGGAAGACACTTGCCGTCGGATTACTTACAGCGCTTCTCTTTGGCGGGATTGTCTTAGTCAGTTCTACAGGCGCTTTCATGCCAGATTCCATATCTATTGATCAATCTCTTTCTGGAACCTTTCTCGATCCTGGAGAAGAGTGTGTTGATCGCACTGGCGTTGCTTGGCTAAATATTTGGGAGGGTGAAAAACATGAGTTACGAATCCGACTCTACAATATTGATCCTTCCAATATTGTAATTCAAGCACGCTTGGTAGAACCTGATACGGATCCGGCACCAAGGGATGGAACTGTTGTAATCGATCCATTGGTCGTGAATGGCACCTTGAATCAGACTGAGATTGCTCTGATTACGGATGATGTTAATCCGGGAGTCTACACGTTACGAGTAAAGGTCTTCAATACAACTGATATTCCTGTAACTGATACTAATCAGACTGCGTTGATTGGCAAGAAAGAGATGATTCTCGAAGAGCGCCAAGTCGAAGTTCTTGAAATTGAGAAGGGCGGTATCCTAAGCTTAGTTGGTCTTGCCGAGGAAACTACTGTGAAAGGTGTCGAGTTATTGGATGAGGAAATCAGGTCTTGTTGGACAGTTCAATCGCTGGGACAATGGTCTCTAGCGCTTATGGGCGCTGAATGGGCAGGTGGCCGTGAGACCGCAATGCTCGCCGGTGGTAGTGCAGGTGTACCGCCATGGTGGATGGCGTTCGTATCTCTGTTCATGTCTGTTGTTTTCTTGTTCATACAGTATCCGTTGATGTACAGATTTTACCATCGGGATGAAGAAGACGATCTCTCAGATGAGCAAACATCACGACTGATTGAACGAACGCTTGAGGCCGCTTGTGATGAATTACATATCCATTATGATAAAGCGGGTACTGTAATTGATGTTAAGGATCTCATAATCAGTATTGATGCATGCTATGAGAATACTGATCGTTCCTTCGAGAATCGTGAAAGTGTACGAGCACATTTGCTTAAGTTCCTGTTAAGTGAATTCGCAGTTTATGGTGAGATGCGAAGTACGGAACTCGATGTTCGCACCTCACATGAGCGACGTGGTGTCCATCAGAGCATTCGTGCAGGCGTTGATTCGATGGAGGGTCCAGTTGAAGATTATACCAATTTCTTCACCGAACTGAATATTTACGCTCGCATTGACGACAACGTAAGGTCAGTCGTCAAGCATTGGTTTGATCAAAATCCACTACATCACATCGAGGATAATGTGACTTCTGATGACTTTGCTGTATATCTTAGAGTCCAGTATAAACCTGCAAATCAGATACTTTCATTCTTGAGAAATCGTCTTTCCTATGAAGATGTTCAACGAGAATTACGAAAAACGATTCAATCAGAATTGAAGGGAATGCTTGGGGACCGTCGTGTGATTGTTAGTGCAATGAGCACGGTGGATACCATAGCTGATCGTGTAGCTGCTGGTCGTTCAGAAGATCTCAGCACTGTGGATAAGAAGTCAGGTGAAACCGTTGCTACTGAGACTTTTGTGGCCCAACAAGAAGGAATCACTGGAACTTTGTTACAGAATCAGTTTGTTGCAGATATTCTTTCCTCGGTAGAGTTCATTGCACACAGTAACAAAAAACGCATTGAGGGCAAAGCCGGTTTCTTTGGGCTCATTGTGTTCGTCTGGATTCCGTTTATGGCGAGTGGTGTTCTGGTTGGTGCAATGCTAGGTCTTGTAGCTAGAATGCGCTTCCAGCGGGTTCTGACTGCTTGCATGATTGGTGGAACTGCTGCATCAATCACTTGGGCATATACTGCTCAAGGTATCATTGAGGTCATGGAGCGCTACCATGCTGAAGCGCTCCTTCCGGTGATTATCGGGATCGTAGTTTTGCTGGCTGTTATGCATGTGCGACAAAATAAGCGACATCGACAGGAGGCTCTTCTGAAGACGCGTATAGCGAGCGCACGTAGTGCTCAGAAGCAGATGCTTCTGTCAAAGGAATAATTCTCTCATTGTGAGAGATCCTTCACCTTCTCGACAAGATCCATGTTTCGTAGACGCCAGATGCCTATCGGGACCATTGCGATAGAGATGGCTAGAACGATACCCATTAGTTGGTAGGCGACACTAGGAACGAGAACTACGGGGAAATAGAATTGCCAAGTTGAGAAGGAAGCTGCGAGGCCAACAGCACCTCCGAATGCGAATGCGATACCAATTATCCCTCCGAAGAAACCGATTAGAATACTCTCGAAGAGGAGCATGCTACCTAGTCCTACAGTGGAGGCTCCGAGAACTCGGAGGGTTGCGAGTTCTACGTCTCGCTCTGCAATGTTCATCACCATTGTGTTGAACATCACTGCGAGCGTGAAGAGGATCCCTAGTCCCATAATCGTAGATAGGACCTGAGTTTGCTGATCCAGTAGAGAACTGATCCCTTGAAGTAGAATTTGTCGGTCTTGGATTGTGGCTGAGATGTTTGCTAATGACTCATCTACTTCAACACCATCTGGTAGTTGCAGGTAGACTGCCGTTGCTTCTATTCCAATTATCGATGATAGGTCGGGTTGAAGGAAGAACATGGAACGCGATATTTCACCACGTACGGAGCCTGTAATCTGGACCTCTGTGGCTGAACCTGAAATTTCGATAGTTCGTGTGTCGCCGACCGCCCATCCAGCCATTTCAAGGGAGCCTTCGTCCATCATAACCTGAGGTATTCCTGAGGATTCTTCTGGTGCATCGCCAGCAATGATTTCCACACTTCGCATCGATTGATTATCGTCATATCCTTGCAGTGCAACAAGTGTGAAGGTGCGATTGAATCCTGCAGAATCTTGTAGAGTACCCATAGGGAGTTCGATAATCGTCTCATGGATGACATCTCGCTCTTCTGCCCATTCGATAATCGCATTCTCACCGCCTGGCTGTGTGTAGACCTGAACATCCCAAGTTTGTCCCTCTTCAAGTCCGCCTACAATCGAGTCTGTTAGGCCGACTGACATCATCTGTATCGATCCTGCTAGCATCAATGAGATACCCACTGCGAGAAAGGTCATACTCAGCCGAATAGGCTTACGTAGGCTTGATCGAATCGACAAACCAAGTCGGGTTGGCATCCATCCAGTGAGGTTACGCAGTAGATTAGAGCCGACGCGTATATCGGTCTGTCCGCCTAATACATCAAGCGGTTCCATCCTTGTTGCTTTCCATGCGGGCACAACTCCTGATATGAATACAATAAGCATGGTCAAGCCAAGCACACTGCCATACAGTTCCACAGGTATACTACGTTCAATGATTGGAAGTCCGATTAGCTCCTCATAGAAATCTAGCATTCCATTCACCCCATACGGGGCTGCAAGAACACCAAGGCCACAGCCAAATGCACCTATGGCAAGTGGTGCTAGAAGGTAACCAGTCATCAGTGAAGTGCGTGGTACCCCTAGAGTCCTGAGGATAGCTATCTCTCTTGCTTGACTCTGAACTAGGCGCTGAAGGCTTAGAGCAATCGTGATTGCAGCAATAGCCTGAATCATTACCGTGAAAGGAGTCGCGGTTTTCTTGGCACCATCGAGGTCTTGTCGCATGAATTCTACTGCATCATTTTGCCCTCGATCTCGAATCCTTCCATCGAGACCATTCTCCTCCATAGAATCAGATACTACTGCTTTGATTTCGTCAATTTCTTTACCTTCATACTCTTCTGTATTTGGTAAATCGAATGAAGGAGTTCCATCAACATCTAGAATCAAATTATTCGCTGAACCGACAACTTCTCCCGACAGGCGTTCCATGCCAAGGTCTGAGACATAACCAATCACATATTGGCCGGTTTCAGGCGGGAACAATGACCCCTCGGGTGCCATGTAGATGTGAAGAGGGTGATATGCGATTCCTACTATCTTGAACTCTAAATTCCCATCCCCTATCCCAATCAGAACTGTTTCATTGAGTTCCAGATTGAGAACATCGGTAATGTGTGCATCCATTACTATCTCGTTGGATGATTCTGCTGGTCTACCCTCTGAATGCCCAATAGGGAACCAATTTCGATCGGTATCTGCATCTTCGGGTATCCCATGCCATACCGATGGGATTAGATGATCTCCCGTCTCGTTGGTGTGGAACAAGTTCCCCTTCAGAATCATGCGACCCTCGCAGGCATCCAGAGATGCGACGTTGCTCGGCCATGCATTCCTTGTGTCGTTGCAGAATGAATCTACTTGTTCAGGAGTCCAAACGCTAGACTGGTTGTCAATCCATAGGTCACCAAGATTTGCACCTGATTCTGAATCTTCGTAGAGTGCATCATACATGGGTTCGATGTTAGCTGCATAGCCGCCGAAGGTAAGTCCGGCGAAGACGCCGACGAAAATCATCCCGATTACTGCGACAAGACGTAACTTCGTTCCCCAAAGACTTCTTGCAAGTCGTTTGTTCAACAAATTGGATGACATTTGTTCACCTCACATGGATTGGGTAGGTTCACTTAGTTCGGTTCTCGTTTTGTTCTGGTCATGTTTTTCATCAGAAATGATAAGTCCACTGTCGATACGAATTACCCTCGTTGCGTATTGTATAAGCGATTCGTCGTGGGTAACGAAGATTGCTGTAATATTCTCTTTCGCACACGCTTCAACAAGCACCTCCATGACTTTCTTGGATGTCTCGGTATCTAGGTTCCCAGTTAATTCGTCACCAAGAAGCAATGTTGGTTTCTTGGCAATGCTACGTGCAATTGCAACTCTCTGCTGCTGCCCTCCACTTATTTCTCCGGGGAACCGATTCATCTCATCGTTTAGCCCGACGAGATCGAGGAGTTCCTTAGCTCGTTCTGGGTTTTTCTTCCCTGCCAACTCTTGAATCAGTAGGATATTCTCCATCACGGTGAGGTCTTGAAGGAGATTGAAGAATTGGAATACATACCCGATATTATCTCGTCGAAAAGAAGTCATTTTCTCTGAATGGTTTTGGGGTACACTCTCTCCTTGGAACATGTATGTCCCATCAGTAGGGCTGTCGAGTGCCGATAAGCAATTGAGAAGTGTTGTTTTGCCAGAACCTGAAGGTCCTAGAAGAATAACACGTTCGCCTTCTTCAATCTCAAGATCAATTCCATCGAGCGCTTTTACTGTACCTGCAGGCGTTTCGTAGTGCCGTTTCATTCCGGTCATTGTCAGTAATGTCATGGTTTCAATCTCTCCTAAAAATCACTTACTCATCAACTATGTGGCCTATTGAATTGATTCCCCATTCGACATATCTTACTTCAATAGAGGTTTGATTCATATTCTATGCTCCTTCTTATCGGGTTATGCGAGGGGGGTTACGTGAAGTCACTTTCTTCTGGCAGATTGAGCGCCTCCACCTCCGTTCTGAAATGATTCCGTTGCTGAATTTATGTGAATCAATGACGATACTAGGAGTGATTGAACAGTCCCCTGAAAGCTTAGTTTTAACAACACGAATCAATACTAAGGAAGGTAAGACGATAGACGATTTACAGCGTCTTGGATTCTTTTCTGTCCGAGAACTACTTTCTGAACCCTCTTCTTCGGATGAGGGATACGTTTTGAGTATTGATCTCAACCCCAAATTCGCCGAGTTAATCGTACGTAGGCCAACGTGTTCCATCAGGCCAGGCTCTCGACTAGATCATACTGGTCTCACATACATTGTTCGTGGTAGTAAGGGGGCAGTCAAGACTCAGAAAAACATCGTGTCAGGCTTCCTTCGTCCAGATAGGATTTCTGCTGGAGGAGTTCTTCCTGAGGATTTAGCACCGGGTCTAATCACTAAACGCCAATATGAGGTGCTATCCACAGCATATGCTCTTGGTTGGTACTCTGCTCCTCGTGGGTGTAAATTAGAAGACATCGCCGAGCGGACGAATTTGAGTCGTTCTACTGTAGCTGAACATCTTATCCATGCCGAATCTGCAATTATCGGGACATATATTCAGGAAATACCTCATTGGCTTGAATCTGAAAATACTGCTGTTGACGATGAATCAATAGCCAGTGATACTTGGGCAACTCATGACTCGGCGCAATAGGGGCGAGCACCAAGCGCGCCTTCAGCACATCCTTCCCGGTGGTCGTGGCCTCTGGGTACCGATGGATCACGGTCTTTCCGGCTATCCCGAACCTGGATTAGACGATATGGATGAGGTAATTGATGCAGTAATTGAGGGTGGAGCTGATGCAGTTATTCTCCAGAAGGGTGTTCTCACACATCATGCATCTAGAACTGGTTGGGGTGGTTTCATTGCTCATCTTTCTGCATCTACTGTTCATGGTGGAAATCGGAGCCAACTCAAAGTGCTAGTTGGTTCGGCTCAAGAAGCATATGATAGAGGTGCAGTTGCAGTATCAGGCCAAGTGAATCTAGGTGATGATTACGAAACAGAGATGCTTGTAGATCTTGGAAACTTGACAGAGCAAGCCTGGGCAATCGATCTACCTGTGCTCGGCATGGTCTACCCAAGGGGAGAAAATCTGAGAATTAATCCTGATGACCCAACCAGAGGAATCGCTCATGCAGTGCGAATAGCATACGAAATTGGATGTAATGTTGCTAAGGTGCCATGGACTGGAAGTTTAGATTCTTTCAGGATGGTCACATCTGCTGCACCTATACCTGTCCTTATTGCAGGGGGCGGAACAGGCCCTACCATGGAAGAGACGCTCAGTATGGTACGCGCTTCGATGGAGGCTGGTGGCGCAGGTGTATGTATGGGGCGACGAATTTTTGGTTCCGACGAACCGCTGAATACTACTCAAGCGCTACGTTCCATCATTGATGGCTCAAGTGTTGATGAGGCAATGTCATTCCTGTGAGGATTCTGAATGGAGCTTTGGGCTGAGAAAGCATTGGTCAATGTTGACACTGTCATTCCTGATCGTATTCTGTCAGAGGATATGGAAGGAATTGTCGATCATACGATTTCTGACGGAACGGATCGAGAATCTATTCGCAAACTCATTGGTATGGTCGATTGGGTACTAGTTCGGTGTACTGACTGGACAATGATTCCACTAGAGAATTTAATCTCGGACATGGTGGGGAGTGGAACTAGATTATGCGTCGAGATTAGTAGGAATGAAGATGTTCCTGGCGCTATTTTCGCTTTAGAGATAGGCGTTGACGGACTTTTGTTGCCTGATGATTCTGAGATTTGGGGCCATGCAGATACCGTTCGAAAATCTCGACCATCTTTCATACCCAAATCGGAAGATTGGTGTTTAGAGCCCTTCGAAGTCACTCATGTCGAAGAAGGAGGGATTGGAGAGCGTGTTTGTATTGATTTAACCGAACGGATGGAGGTGGGGGAAGGTCTGTTCACTGGTTCATTCTCATCTTGTCTTCTTCTATTGCAGGCTGAGGTTATGGAGAATACCCATGTTCCTCCTAGACCGTTTCGTGTGAATGCGGGGGCGGTGCATGCCTATGTTCTGACACCAGAGGGGAATACTAGGTATCTAGAAGAATTACGTTCCGGAGATGAGGTTGAGATATGGGGTTCTGAAGGACCTATTCGAACAGCGACGATTGGTCGTATGAAAATTGAGAGACGTCCATTTCTTACAATTCGTGGTCGAACTGAACGATTTGAAGGGCAAATCATGGTGCAGCAAGCAGAGACTGTAAAATTCATTGATAATGAGGGCAATTCTATATCTGCAACAGACATAATTCCTGGCCAGATACTTATTGCATACTGCATGGGGAGCGCTAGACATATTGGTAAGGCCGTTCCTTCAGGGGTAAGGGAGGTCTGATTTTGGCAGTTCTGGGTCGGGGCACGGCATATGGTTCCATCTCACTTCTCCATGCACTTGGAGCAGGATATGGGGCCGCTCTCTCTCTCGATTTACCTGTGAAGGTAATGTTACGCGATACTCCTGATCGTCAGGAGATTATCGACCCACACGGCCTTCTTGAGGCGGTCATGAATACTTGGACAGAGGTGGGGCTTCAAATTCCAGATGGTGAATTGCATTGGATGGTTCGTTCTGAGATTCCTTCAGGTGTTGGCTTGAAGTCCAGTTCCGCTGTTGCAGCAGCAGCAGTTCTTGCTCTTGCAGATGCTACTAGTACTGAACTTGAGATAGCCCAAGTCGTCGAAGTCGCAGTTCGAGCTCAGTTTACCGCAGGTTGCACAGTTACCGGCTCTGTCGATGATACTTGGGCGGCGTTAACTCTTGGATGGAAAGTTGTGAATCCATCCGTCCCTGTGGCAGAAGGAGTTGCCCTCGAAGGAATTTGGCCTAATCCTGAAGATTGGGCTGTTTTCATTATCGAACGTGGTGACCGTACAGCGGAGATTGATCCTCAGGCCTTTGGGATGGCACAAGCAAATTTCCAGAAGGCATTGATGGCGATTCAGCAAGGTGCACTTGACAACGCGATAACTGAGAATGGACGTGGTGTTGCTACTGCTACTCGGGATACTGCGGGCCGTAAGATATGCAATGATCTCCTTGTTTGGGGTGCTCGATGCGCATCCATTAGTGGTTCTGGTCCGAGTATCGCATTCCTTATCCCAACTGTGAACGAGGCGGCTATAGATCGTATTCTTGAGACACTTGAGCAGCGCGGCTTGACAGTATTTGAAACGGCAATCCGCACAGAATGAGGTGGATTACATGGGAATGAGCCTTGGCCAATGGCCTCGATTGACATTGTTCGGAGAGAGTCACGGTGTAGGTGTAGGTGTTCTCATCGAAGGCCTCCCTCCTGGGATGGAAGTCGATTTGGATGCAATGGTTGCTGAATTAGAACGTCGGCGACCAGGGAGACGTGGCCTTTCACAGCGTACTGAATCTGATTCTCCCTCTATTCTCAGTGGAGTACATGATGGAAAGACAACTGGTTGGCCGATTGTACTATTTTCGGAAAATGGAGATGTTCGTAGTAGTGATTACTCCTTTCTCCCGGATCACCCTCGGCCTGGTCATGCAGATATGGTTGAGAGTATCCGTACTAATGGTTCAGCAGATCCACGAGGAGGGGGTAGCCATTCTGGTCGACTTACATGGGGTTTAGTCGCTGCCGGGTCCCTTGTTCGTCCAATTCTTGAACGTGAAGGTTGCCGTATCATTGCTCATGCAGCAGCTATCGAGGAACTAGAAGCGCAAATCCCTCTCGCTGGCGAATCTCCATCATTGACAGAAGAGATGTCTCGATTGAACTGTTTAGATCCTGTTGCGGCACTAAATTTCGTTGAGAGAATCAATCAACTGCGTCGAGACAAGGACAGTGCTGGTAGTCGAGTTGATGTATTGGTTGCAGGCTTACCAATCGGCATTGGTCAACCTTGGTTCGAAGGCATCGAACCTTCTCTTGCTAACGGATTGAGTGCAATTCCTGCCGTACGTGCAGTTGAGTTCGGTCATGGGGTCCATGCATCAAAGATGCGTGGAAGTGAACACAATACTGCTTGGCATTCATCTGAGAACGGTCCTCAGCATAGTGTCGATGGTGATGGTGCTTTGGGTGGCATATCCACTGGTTCTCCTCTTCGGATTAGAGTTCATCTCAAACCTCCGAGTAGTATTCCAAGAGCTCAGGATACTCTACATCTCCCATCTGGTGAGCAACGTCCACTTGTTGTAGGAGGTCGTCATGACCCCGTACTTGCTCCCAGAGCAGCACCTGTTGTTGAGGCCGTGACTAGATTCTTGTTGGCTGAGGCTTTATTGAGGCAAACACGCCCATTTTAGGTAGAACATACTACGATGGTCGTGGATGGTGCAATTGAAGGTCTTCGGACCGTTCTGAAGTTCGGAGGTTCTTGTCTCAAGAGTCGTGCTGATATTTCCGCGATTGCAGACAGAATTCGAATTTTCAATCCATCTCCTGTCGTGGTAGTTTCCGCTTTTTTCGGAGTCACTGATCGCCTATTGGATGCTATCAATGATGTTCGTTCTCATTCATTCGATCGTAATAGTTTCTTGAGATGGATTCGTGATCATCATTACACTCTTGCACCTGAGATTCTCACCTCAGATTCTCTTCCACGCTTTGAAGAGGCTCTTGTCAATCTTGATATCGCTCTAGCATCCCTTGTTGATGGAGAAGGTGACGAGGTATCGGTTCTTGTGTCTGGAGAGCGATTATCTTCTGTGTGTCTTGAAGCAGCCCTTTCTTCACGTGGTATCAATGTGCGGGCTATGTGGGCTGAAGATGTCCCTATTCGTGTCAAAGGACGTGCACCTTTCATCCGAATGGACCTCTCTCGTACGTCTGAATCTGCACAGATTCCTACTGATGAAATTCCCTTAATCGCAGGTTGGTATGGTATTGATCAATCTGAGAATCTCGCCACAATGTCACGTGGTGGATCGGATTGTACTGCAACCTATGTTGCAGCAATCATCGGTGCTGCATCTGTAATTATCTGGAGGGATGTCCCTGGAGTTCTAAGCCTCGATCCATCTTGGGGTATGCGTGGTCGAAGAATTCCCTATCTGAACTATCGAGAGGCTGTCGAAATAGCATCTTACTCATCTCGCTTATTACATCCTGATGCAATTGAGCCATTGGTTGAATCAGGTATTCCAATGATTATCCGGCCGCTGCACCAACCGGAGGAACCAGGAACCTATGTGGGACCTTCAATATCGATTGGACGTCCAACGGTCAGAGTTCTAGTATGTCATCGTCGTCGTTTTGATCTTCTTTGGAGATTACGTTCAGGAGGCAGTCTCTCATCGAGTCTCACTGGGTTAGGACGTTTGTTGCATAACCAGAGAATCAGAATTTGGTCAATTCGTGCAGACCCTGCAGGAATTCGTGTACTTTTGGATGAAGCAGACCTCGCTCGAGTAGAGTCCTCAATACTTGGTTTCGATCCTGAGTCTGAGATTCAGATTGGTTCACCGCTCGCTTTGCTCAGTGTCTTTGGCGAAGGGATCT
Organism: Methanobacteriota archaeon; assembly: GCA_002712285.1. Classification (GTDB taxonomy): domain Archaea; phylum Thermoplasmatota; class Poseidoniia; order Poseidoniales; family Thalassarchaeaceae; genus MGIIb-N2. Next base: position 16,882 of record PATC01000034.1, on the reverse strand, counting down.
CTACTGATCATCATGTACGTGAAACTCTTCTTGATTCTCTGTTGGGCCTTGGTATTGATGCATGGGAATTAGAATCACAGGAAGAGGGCCATGCAATACATCTGCTGTTTGACGACGAGGACGCAGTTACTGCCGTAGGCCGTCTGACGGAATGTTTTGAACTTCTAGATGCTGACTGAATCAGTCATCCGTATTCTCACGGAACTGCTGGATACGAAGTGGGAGATTAACAGCGAACATTCCAGCGACGATTAGGAACACAATCATTGTCCCGAGTGCAACGCCATAGACACTAGTTAACTCTAGGGATTCTTCCATTCGTGCAGCAGATGTTTGGTCTAGGATGCCAATGAATAGTGGAATAATTACGTTGACGAATAATGTCATGAAAGCTACAGTGCCGGCAATTAATGGAGTTAAGATCAAAGAGGCTTGATAGCGGCTCAGAACTTTCTTCTCATTCATTACATAGACCTCGCCGGTTCGGATTGATGTATCTAGCATCGAGAAACGAATGACGCCATTACTGAGTTCGATATACATCACGAGGAATACTGCATAGAGAACTAACAGTGATTTCTGGCCTCCTTCGCTATCTGGGAGTAAACTCAAATCAGTACCGAAGGTCACAGCACTGGCGGCGAAACGTAAGGAAATTAGGATGAATAGCACATATGATGCAAGTAAGAACCGGGAATCTCGCTGAAAGACACCCCAGAATCCAGTGCCGATACTTCCAAGGATGATTATTACGTGGAAGGCAGTACCAATCGCGGGAACTCCAAGTAGGTTACCTAGGGCAAACCAAGGAGTTCCAGCTTGTGGCGTCACAACATAGGTTAGAACAGCAAGAACGACCATTGCCCCTCCGCTCGCGAATTGTAGGTTCTGAACATTCTTTGCTGCGGGTAGAAATTTCATCTTCGGTACGAGAGGGCCACCAAACAGGCTCTCAACGAATGTAGGGATGTGTACTTCTGGAATTGCATCCTTTGGAATTTCAGTAGAAGATGTCACTCGTCCAGCTGCCTTCTTCCGTGAAGGGGCTCCCGATCGCACGGTTTTACCGTCGTAAAGGTGAGAGGTGTCATTGCTTGCAGTCATTTCATCACCTCAGAATCCTCTTGCTCCTGCAAGAGCAGTCGACAGAAGCATATCTGGCTCCCAGTCCATAACATTCGCACCAAGTCCACGCAGTTCACTGATTAGGATGTCACGTTCGGTCTTCAGTACCTCATATCCGGTTCGGTCTAACCGGCGTGCATCGAACTCAAATTCAAGACTACTAGGTGATAGGACTGTGACATCAAATTCACGAGCACGGAAATCACGTATTGCATCAACGACAGTGGGGTCATCCTCAAGCGGGCTGAGAATAATGATTGGACTGCCCTTGTTGATATGAGGCATTATTCGGTTGGTAACGACTTTGAGAGGCGTGTTGCCACGAGCCATAGCCCCAGCGAGTTTGGTGAGGAGGATGTATAGCTGCTTCTTTCCAGTATCTCGATCGACACTCAGGATTTCATCACCGTAGATGACCAGGCCAACAGAGTCGCGACGAGATAGGAAATACTGTGCGAGGCTTGCTGCGGCTCGTGTACTGTAGACTAGGGAGTTGCGGCTGACAGGACCAGTTTCAGCAACAGAGCGACTGTCAATAATCAGAATAATATCGGATACAGCGTCGCGTTCAAACTCATTTACCATCATCTTACCTGCTCGTGCCATTGCCTTCCAGTTGACCTTCCTCATCGGGTCCCCGGGGATATACTCACGAAGATTGTAGAAGTTAGATCCCTCGCCAGGTTGGCGAATATTTACTGCTCCAGTGAAAATCTTGGGCACCTTGCTCTTGACGAAAGCGTCCTTGACATCTTCCATCTTAGGAAATACAAGAAAATCATCGTAAAGGTGAATCTCTTTCTCTCGGTGGAATAGGCCAAAGGTATCTTGCACGCGAACTGCGACAGGTCCGATGGTGTAGAATCCACGTAGAGGGCACTCGAGCGTGTACTTCAATTCCGTTTCTCGACGTCCACCGAGCTCCATTAGGGCATAGTTTGCACCTTTCTTGACACGCATGACTTCAGGGACACTATCGCGGACCTCAAGAATCTTTGAGAGATTGGATAGATTTTGGATTCGAAGTGTGATATCGATGTCACTGTCTTCAAAGACCCGTGCCTGCGAGAGTTGACGCATGGCGTTCAGGTTACGGAACTGGACACCTTCATCGAAATCTTGGTCCTCCATTCGTCGTCCTGTAGCTGCTACATCTGCGTGTGATGTACGGAATGCAGCATATGTCAGGAATGACAGGAACACTACTGCGACAGTTACCAGTTGTTGATTCCTGAGGACGAGGCCTAGAAGATATAGAGCGGCAGCCAGTGATGCGAACATCGCAGACTTTCTGCTCCACGCCAAGTCAACACTCTCCAGGAATCTGAATCCTCTGATTCATCCTCAAACTGTAGGTACTGGGACCTGTCGTAGAATGTCGGTGACAACTTCTTGGGTCTCCAGTCCCTTGATCTGGTGTTCGGGCTTTAGGATTAGACGGTGAGATATTGCAATTGGTGCCACTGCCTTGATCTCGTCAGGAGTTACGAAGTCGCGACCACGTAGAGCAGCTGCAGCACGGGATGTCTTGAGAAGCGCCTGCGATCCACGAGGGGATGAACCAACGAGGACGCGTGGGTCTTCACGAGTTCGCGCAACAATCTCGACCATGTACATGCGTACGGCAGGGTCAACGTAGACATCTTCGCAAGCCTGCTGCATGGCAACCACGCGAGCAGGGTCGGTGATTACATCAACATCGACGGCGTCCTTCTTTCGGGTGATTCTGCGAGCAAGAATTTCATCTTCATCAGCACGGTCAGGGTATCCAACACTCATCTTGAACATGAAACGGTCAAGCTGTGCTTCAGGTAGAGGGTAGGTTCCCTCCTGCTCGACCGGGTTCTGAGTTGCCATTACGATGAATGGAGATGGAAGCTTGTGCGTCACAGTTCCGATAGTCACTTGCTTCTCTTGCATGGCTTCAAGAAGAGCAGCTTGTGTCTTTGGAGGAGCACGGTTGATCTCGTCAGCAAGAAGCAGGTTACAGAAAATTGGACCTGGCTTGAAGGTGAACTCACCCTTCTTTGCATCATAGATGTTAGTTCCCGTGATATCTGCAGGAAGTAGGTCAGGTGTGAATTGAACACGCTTGAAATCGCAACCGAGAGCATCTGCGAAAGTGTTCGTCATCAATGTCTTTGCAAGTCCTGGATAATCCTCGAAGAGGAGGTTTCCATTGGATAGGATATTCACCATGACATTGTCGATAACGTGTGACTTACCGATGATGACTTTCTGGACTTCAGCGGAAATAGCTTGAGAAATCTGACCAACGGCAGCGAGGCGTTCACGCACCTCGGGACTACTCTGGTGGCGTGGAGCAGGAGCCGGAGCAGGTGCAGCAGGAGCAGGCGCAGGTGCAGGCGCCGCAGGAGCGGGCGCAGGTGCAGGTGCAGGTGCAGGAGCGGGTGCTGCAGGGGCGGGTGGTGGCGCTGGGGCGCCGGCATTCGGTGGTGGTGGGGGTGCTGCCATGTTGATTCACTTTCCTTTCAGGTTTTCACTTCTTCCCCCACTTGCGAATCGCGATTAGAAGCTCGCGTAGCTCTTGGGGGGAGTAGGTTCTCGAGGTGCTGTAAGCAAGTTCGACAAGTCTTGGGTCGCCGATCATCTGCTGCACCTCAGCAGGTGACTTGAGTGCCATTTGGTCGCGAGTCAGGTCGTAGAAGACCCGAACCTTCGCAAACAGAGCTTTCTGAACCCGCTGTCGGTAATCGCTTGAGTTGACCTTTGTGGGTCTTTCTCGAAAGCGTGTGAGGTCGAAAACATGGCGCCAGTTAGCTTTCTCTGGAACGACCATGATGGATACAAGCAGAAGTAACCCGAGATTCAAGATAATCAGCCACTTAAGGAAATTATCCGATGTGAGCAGGACGATGGTACTAATTGTCTCAATGAACGGTTGTGATGCTACACCCGTAACGTGTCGGCTTTCATCGAATACTATGTGAAAATTACTTCGCAATTTTTCTGATTCAGCAAGGTTACTGTTGTCAAATTCCATCATATCCCAAATTAGTGTGTGAACATACTCGTAATTTCCACTCCAAGTACCACCGGATATATCGCGTTGCCAACATGTGGCTCCTGCACAGTTGGCGTCGAGACCTACCTCTTGTGCACGTTCAAGAGTCCAGTATTGGTTAGAGAACACTTCGTCATCCGCGAAGAATACGATACTACCTGTAACTGCAAGTTCACCATATTCGCTACCTGAACCAGTGCCTCGGAGCTTATCCATGGCGATAATTCCAGGGTAGTCAATTCGGACACTGAGGGCAATATCTCCGGGAGCATCATTTTCGACATTGCCTTCAGATCCATCCCCAAGGATATCGATGAATGCACCAGGGGATGCATATGAAAGGACATTTACGTCGCGTTCAATGTATTCGTTTGATTCAGGATCATCGGACTCAAGTCCTCCAACTTGGATACCACTTGGACCACGATACATAACGGGCATTCTACAAGAATCGAAGGTACGCGTGTTAAGGTCAGACGCAGTACAACCTGTTGAGAGTTCACCTTCCTGCATTTCAGAGACATCCTTGTTGAAACTATGTAGTCCCCATACATTGGTTGGATGCCGTTCAATATCGCCGTCCTCATTCACGACCTCGTATACTTGATCATTGTCAAACAAGGGGTCATTGTAGTAGGTTAAGCCGAACTTACCTGCGAGAACATTTGCATTCTTGTTGTCTGATGCAACGATCACTTTGCCTCCTTCTTCGGTTACGAACTCAAAGATTGCTTGTGCTTCTGTCTCACCAATGGGCTTCTCCGGAGCGATGACCATCAGAAGTGTTCGGTGAGGGTTCTGCCAGTCGTTGACTAGCATAGGTGTCGAAATTGTGTTGCCCATTACGTACCCCAGGCCAGTAATGTCAGCAACTTCACCGTTACCTAATGTGGCTCGAACATCGGTAATCTGGCCAGCACCTTGGGATTGGTCATATGCGCTGTATGCAGTATCTTTGCCTGCAGCGAAAGCCATTGGGAGCATTAGGACGAGTAGAAGTGTGGCTGCGAGGGCGATGGCGATGACGAGATTGAACCTACTTCCTTCGCCTTCGTTCGTGACCATTTCCAATTACCATCCTTTCTTCTTCTTTCACGTCTCAGACTGAAACGCCTATCCTCTCCAACCCGGTTCCACGCATATATGTTGTCCATCGTTGGATGACGTTTAATCGACGGACGTCCCTTCATTATGGCTTATATTTGCGGTTCGAGGCCACGCCGAATGCAAGAAGGCTGGACAGCAACAGATAGAATACGCCCGGAGCGGGGACATTCGTTTTGGTCACGATTGTCGGGTCGTTAGGCGAGTCATCTTCAACATCCTCTGAAGGTTCGCCTCCTACGACCTCGATTCTGACTGTTGTTTCAACCCATACTAGCGTATTCTCTGACTTGGATCCATGTGAACTAATCCTAATGTCAATATCACATGCACGCGGAGGGTGTGCTGCTGAGATATCAAGGATGATTCCCAACTTAGCCGTTCCAGGGTTCTGATCCATTTGTGGTTTCAGCACTTTCTCCAAATCTGAACCCTCATCCACTGAAATGCTTAGTAATGGGCAATCATCCTCGATTTCTACATCTCCAATTCTGTCATCGCTATTGCCGTGATTCGTAACTTCAAGATCGAAATCTATGATTGTGCCTGAATTGAATTCTAGGGCGACGGTGGGGTCTTCTACCATGAGCAGGTAGATTCTTGGTATGCGTATATCCACTTCATCGCTACGCGCATCCCCTGAACCAATTGGCGTTCCAGCACGCGATTCTAGTGTGGCTTCAATCTTCAAAGAAGCAGCCAATCCTGCGGTATTTGATATGACATCTACGCCTGTAAGTTTTACAGTGAAAGTTTCGTTTTCTCCAGCTCCGATGCTCTCTTGACTAGGTCCATCACTAGATGCATTGAATGGTGATTCGTAGTCAATAGCCACTTGTATGTCGGTTAACCCTGTATTTTCAATAAAGAACTCAACGGTTACCTCGCCTTCAGACGAGAGGTCATAGTCAGACCCGTTACTAGACTCGATGATTGTCAAGTCCCAACCGAATGGATCTGAAGGAATACCCGGTTGTGCGCCAATAATTGTGGCGAGCAAGGGTGCGATTAGTAGGAATGTTAGCAGGCGTGGTCGCATCTAAATCACATCCATGTGCCCTTCAAAGCACGCTTAGTAAGCACTCTGAGCATCTTTCGTCTGTAGGCCGGCGGGAAATATGTGTTGTTTACAGGTTTGACTTCTTTCCTAATTGCGTCAGCAATCTCGACAGCAGTAGATTCGCCATTCCAGTTTGCTAAGCCTACTTGAGCCTGCTCTGTGTGGATTCTCGGGATCGATTCGCATGCTGTGGTCGCAATTCTAAGTGTGCTGAGGCCAGTAGCATCACGTTTCCATGCCGTCGCAACACCAGCTTCTGGGAAGTCCCAAGATTCGCGTAGACTGAGTTTTTGATAGTCGCCGTTTAGGTCACTGGACTCCTCTGGGATGCTGACATGAGTGACGAATTCACCGGGCTTCAAAACATTACGAGTCATTCCATCGAGAGCATAGAAATCTGCGATTGACATTGACCTGACTCCATCTGATCCGGCAAGATGGATTGTAGCATCGAGTACCATGAAGCATGGCGCAAGATCGCCCTGATAGGTCGCTACACAGAGAGTGTTTTGATTTGGAATAACTCGGCAATCTGCTTCAGTATCACAGTCGCATTTGTGGCACCATTCGATGGATCTGCGCCAATCTTCAGTTTGATTGTACCAAAAGCAGCGTGTATCGAGACATAGATTTCCTCCCACAGTTGCCGAGCGCCGAATCAAGGTGCTTGCAATGGTCCCTGCTGCCTTTCTCAGTAGTGCGTGAGTAGGTCCTTGCTCAAGGTCGTGCAAACGAACCATGGCGCCGATATGGTATCTATCGTGGCGTGTCAGTTCTTCGATAGAAGCCAAAGAGATGACATGTGGCTTCGTATTGATGTGCCATTTGTAATTCGCGAGAAGGTCAGTACCTCCTGAAACCCAATCAAATCCTTGATTTCTATTTTCTAGGTCAGCAGCGAGGGAAACTGCTTCTTCGATTGTCGTCGGACGATGGAGTCGGAAAGGGGGTGTCTTCATGCATCATCTCCCCTATGTCGACGTTCCACATGTGACCATGCTCTAGCAGCACGCTTCTTCGGATCAGCTAGATCTTCAGGTGTTGGAGTTACAGATTCTCGCCAACCTTCCGATTGCTCTGTAAGGGGGCGGTCAGGATCAAATCCGAATAGAACGCCGTTGACGTAAGAACTACGATCCTTCAACAAATCTCTTTGTAAGTCGCGGTGAGAATGTTCCTCCGCTCGAGATTCAAGTTTATTTTGAAGCGGTGAAGGCTCAAAGGATGGATTGGGCAAATCTAGAGGGTCTTTGATGCCTAATTTCCTGCATTGCTTTTCGATTGTTGAGTAGAGTCGGTCGGGTGATACAGGTAGTTCATTGACTCTAACACCAACAGCATCGTAGATTGCGTTGACCACTGCAGGAAGGATAGGTAGGAGAGGACCTTCTCCGGCTTCTTTCGCACCGAATGGACCCTCCGGGTCATTCGATTCTACGATTATCGGTACAACTTCTGGCATCTCATGTACACTCATAATTTTGTAATCGAGGAGATCTGGATTCAGTAAGTGGCCAGTTCGACCGTAGCGCATTTCCTCAGACAGTACTTGCCCCATGCCCATGTGGCAAGAACCGATAATCTGCCCTTCAACTGCGAGTGGATTTAGAGCCTTACCACAATCGTGAGCAGCCCATGCTTTGATGACCCGGACGAAACCGGTCTCAGGATCGACTTCGACCTCAGCGACATATGCTGAGAAAGAGTAGGCTGGTGCTAGACCTGCAGCGGCACCCTTGTGAACTCCTCCCATTGGAGGTGTTCGATAGGCACCTGTTGAAATCAGAGACCCTGTATCTGCTTGTGCCTTGTGAACTGCTTGGAGCCAAGATACGCCAATAGCTGGATCACGCTTGTAGTATATCCGTCGATCACCGAGAACGAGGGAATCCGGGTGATATCCTGTGATTTCCCACGCCGCATTGAGGACCTTATCTCGAAGTTCGATTGCTGCACGGATTGCAGCGTTACAGTTCATGAAAGTCACACGGGATGAGTATGAGCCAAGGTCAACCGGTGCAGTATCACTTTCTCGACTTCGAATACGAATCATGTCGAGCGGTAGGGCGAGTACCTCTGACACTGCCTGGGCCACTGCAGTGTCGCTACCTTGACCAATGTCTGCTGCTCCAGTATGGACGGTGACACCCCCATCCATGTCACATTGGAGATGAACGGTTGCATGAGGGAAGTTCTCAGGATCCCAGTGGATTGGGAGTCCTGAGCCGGAGATGAAGAATCCACAGCCTACGCCAATACCTCGTCCGAGTGGCATTTTTCGGAACTTCTCATCCCAACCCGATTGTTTTCTTACTTCGTCGAGACATTCGCGCATCCCAGTGCTTGTGATTCGGAAACCGGTGATGGTTCGACTATGAGGTGGTAGAAGATTTGCGAGACGAAATGTCATTGGATCAACTCCCATCTGTTCGCAGACCTCGTCGATAGCTACCTCGACGGCACAGCGTGAGTTAACTGCACCATGACCACGCATAGCGCCACTTGCCGGCTTGTTTGTCCAAACTCGAGCGCCAGTATAGTGGAATCCGCCTATTTCGTATGGTGAGGTGTGGAGCACGCCGTTGTAATACGTCGTAACATGCCCAAAGGAAGCAAATGCACCACCGTCGATTAGAGCATCAGTTTCTATGCCGGCTATTCTCCCTTCTTCATCCGCGAAAACCTCCATTTGAATACGACTTGGATGCCGTCCACGGTTAATCCAGTAGACCTCTTCTCTATCGAAGTTAATTCGGACAGGACGACCACTTTTCTTTGCTAGGATAGCAGCACACATTTCGTGAGGGAAGGGGTCAGACTTGCCACCAAACCCTCCTCCGACAAAGGTTCGGATGACATTGATTTGATGCATTGGAACGTCAAGAACAGAAGACAGCGCACGGTGGACATAGTGTGGAACCTGTTGCGGCGTATACAGCTGAAGACGTCCATTTGGGTCCCAATGTGCGACTACTGCATGAGGTTCGGTGAAGCCATGATGAAGGCCTGCAAATGTCCAATCAGACTTTGATTGGAATGGAGCTTCATGCATTGCTTCAGTGTGGCCAAACTGTTGGAATACTCGTTTTTGGACGTTGGATTCACCGATATGGTACTTGCCTCGATCATGGATAGGGTCTTCATTGTCGAGTAACCCATCCTCCATATCATGAATCGATTCCAATACCTCGTAGTCAACATGTATGTGGTTCAGCGCTTCAATTGCAATTTCTTCTGATTCGGCAGCAACACACGCTACAAGATCACCCACATGTCGAACCTTTTCCTGTGCCATTGCGTGTTCGTCCTTGGTAACAGGAAGAACCCCGAATCGATTGACTGAATCCATGCCAGTAGATACAGCGCGGACACCTGGTAACGCTTCTGCAGCACTAGTATCGATGCTACGAATTCTAGCATAGTGGTGAGGTGAGCGAAGGATTCGGCCTATGAGCTCGTTTGGTAGACGGATATCATCGCCATACTCTGCTTGACCCGTAACCTTCCAACGTGAATCGACTAATGGGGTTACCTTTCCAATCGTCTGTCCAGTGATATGGGGGTCATGCACGTGTGGTCCACGCGGTTGTTCAAGTTGCCCTCCTTGGCTAGCAGGTATGCGTTCAATATCTTGTAATTCGCTGTAGGGGTTGGACCCCCCACTTCCAGGGACTCCAAAGTCCTGTTTCCCAGCAGTACGTTTTCCATCCTTCCGCTTCTTATTCGAGGAGCTACCTGGTGCTTGCCGATATCCTTTGCTCATGCAATCACCTCGCATCGCCTGGCGGCAGAGTCGGTTCATCTGGACCGACAGGATGTGGGTCTGAGGCCGGTTCAGTGCGGTCTTCACCGGTGTGACCACTTTGGAGCATTTTTCCTGCTTCTTGGATTGAGGTCACAATTTGCTGATATCCTGTGCATCGGCATAGATTGCCCTCAATCGCTTCTTTAATTTCGGCTTCTGATGGATTTGGTTCCTTATCTAGTAGTGCTGCACTTACAACTAGGAAGCCAGGTGTGCAGAAGCCACATTGGCTACCTCCATGATCTGCGAAGCATTGTTGGATTGGATGAAGATGGTGACCGTCTGCTAAACCTTCAACTGTAGTGATTTCTTTGCTTTGGACTTCAAACGCAAGTGTAAGACAAGAAAGGACGGGTTCACCATCGACGAGAACGGCACAGCAGCCACACGTTCCCATGTCGCATCCTCGCTTTACACCAAGGGTTCCGACACGATCTCGTAGCACGTCCAATAGAATAGCATGACTGTGGGCTAGTTCTGTGAACTCTGCTCCATTGACATTCGCTGTCCAGGTCTCCATTGGGTCCGAGGGGACCATAGGGATGTGGATTGGTGCAGACATGAAGCAATTTCAACGAAGGGAACCCGCTCTTTGAGCGTTCGGGCTGAGGATTGAAATCATCTGCCTCTCGATTTGAGTAATTAATTAACCAATTTCGAGCATAAATGGATGAATTCTATTGTTCTGATTTTATTGATTTTTTTAATCAAATCCGGCGATTTTGTTATACTCTTTCAGTTTGAACATCCCTAATATGTCTCTTTCAGAACCTCAACCAATTACTCTCTTGAGTTCTCAAGAAATGGATGCTGCACGTGTTGGGATGATTGCCTCCATTGTGGGTGGTAGTGTGATGTTAGTCGCTGCAATTTTTTACGTGACTACAGTTCAAGTGGATTCGGACTATTCATACCTAATTCTTGGGATGATGCTTGGCACTGTTGGAGTATGTGTAATTGGTTATCTTGAAGTCTGTAAACGCGAACTACTCCCTAGCCCCTCCGAGGTTTTGAAAGACTATCTTGGAAGTGCTGCTGTCGTATTTGGGGTCTTAGCAACCCTCTGGATTTCCCGTTTCTCGATTTGGTTCCTTGCGGTTGAGAATAGCTTAATCGCTCAAGATACAGGTGGGAATTTTTGGATTCCTGACTGGATGCCCATGGTCCAAACTATTGGAACCGTTGGTACGGTAGCTTTAGGTGCATGGATGGCCCGACGTCATACTTTAGGTAATTCAGTTCGAGCAGCGCTGATTCTTGCACCAATTAGCGTTTCATTCAGTGTGATTACAATCTGGCTTGATTGGTCTGCTCCCGGGTTGAGTATTTGGGTGAGTTTGGGGCACGTCATTCTCCTTTCATCATCGATTTTGTATGCACTTCATCTTGATCGCGCACCACTTTATCTGCTTGCTGCAGGTGTTGCAACAGTATTCCCATTGCTCTTTTCGTTAACCTCAGTGGGCACTTTGGCCATTGGTCTACTAGTCCCAATCATTGTGCTTGTTGGTATGACTGCAATGGACCGTTCCTTGGACCGAAAGATGATTGAGAATAGTTCAGGTTTTGTTGTTGGAGCAGTTCTCCTTTCTCAATTTGTATCCTCTGGTGAATCCTTTGTGTTTGCTGGTTTTGTCTTGTCAAGTCCACCGTTTGACCTTTCTTTCGTTTTGTGGGCTACCTTGTTGGTTGGTTGGTTCGGACCAACCTACATGCAGCGTACTCCTGCAATGCCAATTGGGCTCGCTCTTGCCCTGGCTTTGCTACAGGCAGAAGCCTCGGCAGTTGCATGGTCTGTCGCATTCTTAGCGTTCATTTATCTTGCAACACGGGACCATGCTAGAACTTGGGTGATAACTTGGACTTTCGTTGCAATGATTGCCTCTTGGTGGTTCTCAGCGCTTGATGTAAATGCCAATCATCAGCCTATGTTTGGTTTTGTTGGAATCGAAGTGATAGATTTCGTCTATTACATCTTATTCCCCGGATTGATAGGATTGGGGATATGGCAGGTTTTGTCTTCTAGATTTCCAACCTATATTGTAGGCATACTTGCATTGGTTGGAACGTTCACTCCCATCGTTTTCTTTGGGGAAGACATTTTGTTTTCCATTCTTGTTATTGGTACAGCCTTCTTCGCAATTGCTCTTCAGATAAGGGAAAGTTCAGAGCGTAAATCAATCAATACATTTCACTTACTTCCTGCGTTAATTGCTCTATTTTTCACATCTATGAGTGCTGGTCCGGTATTGGCAGTAGAATTAGGGGGGACCACGAATTTGGTGACCCTCCTTGTTGTTCCTGTAACTGGTCTCCTATTGTATGCGCTAACGTATTCGGTTCGTGAAAAAGAAGTATACATTTCTACTAGTAATACAGATAAGGAAGTTTTCGGAAGCCATCCTTTCCGTCTTTCATTAATCACGGTCTATACATTACTTTTCTTTGGCCAATTTGTAGGACTCCACAGTAATGCTCTCCACACGGATTTAGATCCGTCACTCGTTGAGGCTCTTCGCCTAATTCTGTTTTCTCTGACTGTTGGAATCATTGCTCTTGAAGGAGGGATTCTAAAATCGGGTACATCGGGTGAGCGTCTCAGTTCCTCAATTGCTATTCTGATTCTGATTTGGGGTGCTTCAATCAATTTGAAGGATGATTTGACTCTCCTCGGCGCTTTGCTTCGTGAATTGATTATGATTGGTGCCTTAATCGCCATTAATCTGAGATATCAAACCAAGAGTGTCCATACGCTAGAAGAGAGGACCATAGATCAATCAGTTCTGGGTATTTTGCTGCTCTCATCATTCATGGATCTGAGTGGAGGACTTTGGAGTGTCGTTGTGTTCTTCCTCGTAGCAGATCGATCCATACGTCATCAGCATGGAATCGTTCAGATTCTTCTTCTCCCGGCTGCCTTTGCGATATCAATCATGGCTAAAGATGGTGTTTTGAGCGAGCATGGCATTGTTTGGAATCAGTTTGATTTGCTACCTTATCTCAGTGATTTCTCAAATCTCCTTGGTAATGGCGAACTCCTTCCTCGATGGAGTATTCTGTTTTTGATAGCGATTTCAGCAATTTCGCTCTATCGTCATCGTGATATTGCCAATCCTCGATACGAATACACGAAATATTTGCCGTATTTTTGGTTGGTTGTAAGCGTAGCAGTTATCCTTCCTGATGCACGATATGTACCTAGTCTGTTCACTTGTATGGTGACTGTTTTGATGCTTCGAACAGGCTACCTGAGTTGGTTCTGGTTTAACCCTCTGGCTGCAGGCTGGTCAGCAGCTGTGACATTAGATTTGATTCAAGACAATGAATGGGGTCTTGATGGAATTCAAGGAGAGAGTGCTATTGCTATGACTATTGGAATTGTTTCATTTGCGCAACTTTTCGCATATCGCTATGGATACCTTCACAAATTCACAGATCAACGAATCGAATCTCAAGGATTCAATCTTGAAGAAGGCCCTGGTGAGAATTTCGCATTCAAGTTATACAACCGTGTTTTGGGTTACTCGACGCTCATCCTATTTGCTCCTGAACAGGTAGTAGATTACTTGCCTTTCATCCAAGTAATGCTTACTGCCTTACTAGGTGTAGATCTTTATTTCAGTCGTCTTCTTTGGCCACTTAGATTATGGATTATTCCCATGGTCTACTACACTGGTCAATTCATCTACGATTTCCAAGTTGGAGACCAACCCTACTTTTACGATGAAGGAATCACGCTATACGATCATTTCGCATTTACTCTCTTGATTATGGCTGGATTCTACCAGTTATACTGCTCGTATAGGCAAGTGAATGAATTCAATGTGGATTCAGATGAATCCCATGCCGGTATCATCGGGACCTTCTCAGCAATTCTTGGATTATGGTGGTTTATCGATATGGGCGATTACAATTTAGGAGCCTTGAATGGTATTTTGATGGTTGCGATTTTTGGTCATCACTTGGTTCTTGGTTTCGGACGTGATGATTCTTGGAGGCGCTTGTTGAGCCTGATTGGTCTTCCTACGGGTATGCTTGTAACTGGATTTTCATTCGATAATCAACTTGTTGCGGTAATCTCATTGTTCCTTGCAGCTATGACATTGATAGCTCAAGGAATCATGTATTCTGCACGCGGTGGTCTTGGAATGGGTTCCGCGAGAAGTGAAGGTGTAGTACACATGGATTCTTTGACGGCTTTCATCAAACCAAATCAGGTTTTAGATGAGGAATCCGAGACCGAAGACGGAGAGGTTCTAGATGAGGATGAGAGTCCTGATGAAGAGGATGATGATATCGAATCAGATGACTCTGATGAATCACCTTCTATCGAAGAGAATACTTCAGTAGAAGAAGACTCAATGTCTGCTATCAGAAATGTTCGTTTCCCCTTGCTAGGTTCTTCCATAGATATGGAAATCGAAGGTGCGATGCTCCAGAGGATTATTGCATCTATTGGTGCTGCTGGAACTCCCGGGTTCAAGCCGTTAGTTCACATCAATGGCCAAGGTATCTTATCGCTGATATGGGAGCCAATTATCGATTACCATCAAGAGGAATGAGTACGCCATCCTGAGTGATGAATGGGGTCTTCTCCTCGGAGTATGCGACTGCGCTGATCAATGATTTGGGCACATACTGCGATTGCGATTTCTTCAGGGGTTTGTGCAGTCACATCGATACCGATCGGACAGATTACTCTGTCAAGTGATGTATCCGATATACCTGAGTCGAGAGCGGCTTCTGTGAATGATTTCCATTTTGCACGACTGCCGATTGTTCCAAGGATGAATGATGCGTCAATGGAGCCTGATTCGCGTCCTGAAAGAAGTCCTAGGAGCAGAGCTTGATCGATGGACCAATCGTGACCCATGATGAGGATGTGGCTAAATCTATCGAGACGCTTACCAATTTCTTGATGCAGGAAATCTTCAGGCATAGAGTGGATTCTTTCGATAGCATTCGGATGCATATTTTCGTTTACAAATTCCGCACGTGCATCCATGATTGAAAATTTCCAATCCAGTACATCTGCCATTTTTCCTATTGCAACAGCACAGTGTCCTCCTCCTGCAAGTAGGATATGTGGAGGTGCATCCAATACTTCGCTGACGATAGTCACAATTCCACCACATAGACTGTTCAATGCAGTCAAATCTGAACCTCTCTCTGTCTTCTCGAGCGCTTCCTTCCTTAGTTGGAATCGTTCAATTCCAGGGATTACCTCTCCCTTGAGAACACCTTGGAGGTGATCAATTACCATCATCTCTAGACCAGCGCCACCTACTGTGCCGTGTTGTTCGCCATTCAACGAGATCGCAATTTTGGCACCAACCTTGCCTGGAACGGAACCCCGGGCTTCGACTACGCTGGCTATTGCTACACGATTACCTGCATCCAACTGGCTGATTGCCCAAGCCAGTGTCGATGCAGTCATGGCACGGGCATTGAGTGATTTGGTTTGAGTTTGAGGGCAAAGTTAGCCTTGGCTAACATTCATGTTTCGGCGATAATCATCGGAACACATGGTCACCTCATCAGAGATCATTGACCTGCTTCTCCTGTCGATGCGAGATGCATTCCTTGCAGTCACCGTCTTCGTTGCGGCGATGGTATTGTTGTTTAGTTGGTTACAATACGCCACAGCTGGTCGTTTTGTAGATTGGATCCGTGCAAATCGCAGGCTTCAACCAGTGATTGGCGCCATTATGGGCATTACTCCCGGATGTGGCGGAGCCATCGTGATGATGCCTCTTTATGCACGCGGTTACGTCACTTACGGTACTGTCATATCGACACTCATAGCTACGCTTGGTGATGCTGCATTCGTCTTGATCGGGGGCGCGATTGCTAATCCTTCACTAATTGGCCCTGTAGTCATGGTCCACGTGATTTCGCTTGTTGTAGGCATAATCTGGGGTCTTGGCGTTGATGCTATTGGTATCACACCATCCTCACCTTTGGGCAGATTTGGGTCTAAAGCGCCAGTTTCATCTCTTCCTGATAACGATCCAACCGAGGATTTCGATGTCAGAGATGATTTGCCACGTGAAGAGCCAGAGGGCTTTGCATACAAGGTCGTTCACCAAGGGTATCTCGTATGGTGGGGGGTTACCGGGATAGGTCTCATTTTTGCAATATTGTTACTTGTTTGGGGCGCGACAGGAGGTGGCCCAGAGCTCGATCTTGAAGATGGAGGTATGAACCTCGATCCATTCACTCTTGGTGGCTTCGTGTCTTGGATTGGCCTTCTAGGAACCATCTTGTCAATTGCAATCTTTGCAGCGCAGCGTTCGATTTTCCGAGATGACAGCGAAGCTAGTATCGGAGATAAGTTGGAGTCATTACGTGAGACAACGATACATGCTGCCCAAGAGACATCATTTGTGACATTCTGGGTGGTGATTGCTTATCTTGTGTTCGAGTTCTCGATGTTACTAGGGGGCTTCGATGAAACTCGCCTTGCTGCTTATGGCGCAGGGATCGGTGCCATCCTTGTCGCAGCGGCTGTTGGCCTAATTCCAGGATGTGGTCCTCAGATTATCGTAATGACGAGTTACATCGAAGGTATTCTTGGATTCCCTGGCCTAGTTTCGAATGCTATATCACAAGATGGAGATGCTCTCTTTCCGTTGTTGGTTCGTCACCGTGCAGCCTCACTATGGGCGACTCTTCACACCGCTTTACCTGCGGTTTTGACAGGCTTGATTCTCTTTGCAATGGGCTAGAATTAGTATCCGGTCCTTTGAAGAAGATGGATGCT
>PATC01000033.1 GCA_002712285.1 Methanobacteriota archaeon | reverse complement strand
GGAGGCGCCGGTGGGGCATCCATCGGTGGCATCGGAGGCGCCGGTGGGGCATCCATCGGTGGCATCGGAGGCGCCGGTGGGGCATCCATCGGAGGCATCGGAGGCGCCGGTGGGGCATCCATCGGTGGCATCGGAGGAGGAGGGGCTGCACCAGGAGGAGCAGGCGGCATCCCAGGAGGCGCCGGAGGTGCTGCACCAGGGGGCGCAGGCGGCATACCAGGAGGTGCCGGAGGTGCTCCACTAGGGGGCGCAGGCGGCATACCAGGAGGTGGTGGAGGGGCATTCATTCCAGGTGGTGGGGGTGGGACTTCCTCGTCGCTCATCGTCATCATCTCCGCGGCAAAACATGGCCGCTACGCTGGAACAGTGTTGTTGATTGTATAACTATTCTGCAACAAGAAGTCGTCTAAATCAGTTGGACAAATTAACCGATGTTGAATCCCAATGCTTGAAGAACCGTGGTCGAGGCAGACTAATCATGTCTAACACTGATGGTACCACCCCACCTGTACTATTCGTTGTCGGTACCGCTGGAGCCGGGAAGAGTTCGCTTGTCACTGCGTTCCAACGTTGGGCTCGATTTCTAGAGATTGATGCACTAACCATCAACCTTGATCCAGGAGCTGAGCGCGTTCACTATGACCCCGAATTCGATGTTAGAGATTTAATTTCATTATCCGAAGTAATGGATAGATACGATCTTGGACCAAACGGTGCACAAATTCTCGCTGCTGACCTCGTAGCTTCCCAGGCATTCGACATCATGGACGAACTCGAAGGTCTCCATGGCGATATGTTGGTCATCGATACACCTGGTCAGGTTGAACTATTCGCCTTCCGCGAAGCATCTAACCATCTTGTGGATGTACTCGGACAAGGACGAGCAGCCCTTGTATTCCTATTCGATCCGATGCTTTCTCAGACTCCTTCGGGTTTTGTCTCACAGATGTTGTTATCTAACATCGTACAATTTCGCCTCGCACTTCCAACTGCTAACTTCCTTTCAAAGGCAGATTTGCTTGAACCCGAGGTTCTAGAAAAGATCCTTGAATGGGGCGAAAGACTCGATGTTCTTGAAGCTGATTTGTATGAAGAATCGGCTAACCGCCTCCAAGCAGATATCGCAACAGGGCAGCGAGTTGAGTTTGCAATCGCTCAATTACGAACAATGCAAGATGCGTCCATCATTCCTGGCCTAATCCCTCTGTCATCGGAGCATGAAGAGGGGCTCGCTGATGTGCTGACCTTTGTCCAAGGAATCTATGGAGGTATGGCAGATATGAGAGATGGGTTCGCGGCAGACCTTGATGAGGAGCGTAATTGAAAATGGAATTACGACATTTACTTTCAATCGATGACCTAGAACCCGATGAGTTGCAAGGCATCGTTGACTGGGCTATTGCAGTGAAACTTGATGACGGCCTGTTCGAAGATTTTACCCCTCTTGCTGGCATGACTATTGGTTCAATTTACGAGAAACCATCAACTCGAACACGAGTATCATTTGAAGTAGGCATAGACCGTTTGGGTGGAAATCCATTGACTCTACTCAAGAACGATATCCAACTTGGCTCCTCTGAAACAGTAGCAGATACTGCTGCTGTTCTATCCCGCTATCTCGGTGCAATCACTTACAGATGCTTTGCTCATGCAGATGTAGCAAAACTTGCTGAAGGAGCAAACGTACCTGTCATCAATGCACTCTCAGACCTTCATCACCCATGTCAAGCAGCAGCAGATGTCATGACAATCCTTGAAAATCATCCCAATTCAGAGGATGTAAGAATTGCTTGGGTAGGAGATGGGAACAACGTTCTTCATGATTTAATGCTGGCTGCAGCTGCACTAGGGATGTCAATAACTTATGCAGTTCCAGAGGGCTACGAACCAGATACAGATGTCGTAAAGCGTACTGAAAAACTTGCAGAAATTAGTGGGGCTGAAATCAAGATGACTCATGATCCAGTCGAGGCTGTAACCGATGCAAACGTTGTCTACACGGATGTATTTGTATCGATGGGAGAAGAGCATCTCTCAGACAAAATGGATGACTTTGATGGTTTCCAAGTGAATGAGGAGCTCGTGGCAAATGCAGATGACGATTACATCTTCATGCATTGCCTTCCTGCTCATCGTGGCGAAGAAGTAACGGATGGAGTTATGGATTCGGATAACAGTGTAGTTTTCGACCAGGCTGAAAATCGAATGTGGGCTCAAATGTCATTGATGACATTCTTAATTCATCCTGCAGCATGGTCGGCATTTGCTGAACTCTATTGAGTTTAATCTAACCATTCTCAATAATCGCTGCGACTGCGAATCCAATCATGCCCAGAAGGATTGCTAAACGAAGCATCCTTTGAGCACCATGATCGTCTCCTTGGTGTATTCGAGGCTTTGCTGCAAGAATTGCAAGAATTGCGGGCGTGAGTAAAAGAAGCATTCCTGAGGGCAATACTTCGAGACCGAAAGGTAGGAAAAGGGATGCAAAACCGAGTAACGTCATCACCCAAGCAATCGTCCTAGCCTTGTTTGGGCCAATCTGCATTGAAAGAGTCTCACGGCCGATATCGCCCTCCATATCCTCTACATCCTTGATAATCTCACGAGCACTATTAATGCAAAATGCGGTCAAACCAACCATCCATACCAACGGATTGGATAAGCCGCCAACTGATGCCGCACCAAAAATGATGACGATGCCGACTAAGAGACTCACAGCGATGTTTCCAGGTAGCCCTTTGTGCTTCAATCGGAGGCTATTGCCTCCTTCAAACTCGTAGTGAACCATCAACAATAGTGCAGAAAACCAAATCGGTAATGACGGGAGCCAAGCCGCTAAATCCATCTCATTGTAGGAAACCCAACCGGCTGCACCCAATAATCCGATTACAGATAATGTCAGTAGACCTATTGCAAAGGAACGCGCTTCGTCAATACTTACCCTACCAGAGGGCAGAGGCCGATCAGGGCGATTATTTCGATCTACATCGATGTCCATGATATCATTGAAGATATTCCAACAACCCATGAATGCAATGACGCTTAGTGAATGAAGAGATACTGTTACCCAATCGGTAGTAACCTCGACTCCGCCAAGAAGACCACCAACAAATACGGTCCCGCCACCAATCAAAGTGTTCGGCAGACGCATCAACTGTGAAGCATCGCCTCGGTCCATCACACCGATGGACTCCAATCCAGCATTTCATCGAATCGCTTAGTATTCAGCAGAAACAGAATCCTGACGTAGTGCCCAAATACAAACCGTGTAGCGGCCACCTCTGAAGAAATCTCGAACATGTCCAATCTTCTCAAATCGGATATCTTTAGCTAGTATATTACCAACCTGATTCATCGTTGCACCCCAGGAGAAGCGTGTATTCAGGTGATCGAATATCTCAACAGTATTTGCTTCTCCCTTCTTCTCTAGAAGACTGCGTACTTCCTCACGGAGTCTCTTCGTCCGACTCATTCACTGCACCTCTTGAGGGCGAGGATTTGCACGACGATGTAGGCTCAACCAACTCCGAGGTGTCTCGGATACTTGGCGTCTCTCAATCAAACCTGCGAAACGTGATTCAGGCATTCCCTCTACACGTCCTGATGAACTCACCAATGAGGCATCACGTGGATCATTTACATCCCCAGATGATTGTAGAGTAGAGAGACCTACAATCCGGGTGCTCGTTCTGTAGAAGGCTAGGTGTGCGTTCATGATGCTACATCGTGCTGGAGCATATGAAGGAACGAAATAGAGAGTAAACTGAAAGTGAAAATGGAATCGAATGTGAAAGTGTAATTTCCCACCTTTCACTTTCAGTTATTGGGAGAAAAACATCACGATGGTTTGTTTCATAAGTCAAAGGGTGGTGGCTATGAACAACGCTCGTGTAGTGTAGTTCGGTCCATCATGACGGACTCTCGATCCGTCGACCCGGGTTCAAATCCCGGCACGAGCATCTATGCCGTTTATCAGAATTGTATTTACTCAATACAATCGCTACAAACTCGACTTTTTCTGATTCTCATGCCATCTGTTTTGAAGCGTTTTCGATAATGATCGTAGTACTCTTGTCCTTTGATTTCTGAACAGGAGTTGCACACGACTGGAGTATTGTCGATTCTGTGTTTGTCCGAACAGGACTTACAGAAGGTGAACATCACTCGTCCATTTTGATCTAGATCAAAGAACGATTTATTCAATTGAGTTCTACAAAGGAAGCAGTATACTGGACCCAATGCATCACTTCCATTTTTTTTTATGATTCCTTACAAGTTAAGCAGATTTTCTTTTTCGACGATAATCTAAGACCTGTGATCTCATCGAACCTCAAAGGATAATGAAAGAAGTGATTCTCAGGTAGTATCTGCTTACATGAGACGCATTTTTCTTCACCATCGGGAATCAAGGCTGCTTCGGAGCAGTTTTGACAAAACCGAGTGATTGGAAATCCTTTGTTATCGCATTCAAACTCAGCCGTTGGCTTCGACACTTCACAAATAGAGCACGTTACTTGTAGCGGGATTCTGAAAATATACTCCTTTTCATGACGTTCTTGTGCAATTTTTGTGTACTCTTTTGAGATATCTATACCGACATATCTACGACCCGATGATTGTGCTGCAAGAGTAGTTGTCCCGCTGCCGTTAAAAGGATCCAAAACAATTTCATTCGGGCGAGAAAAACACTCCACCATATCGAGTGCTAATCGATTAGGAAATACAGCTGGATGTTGACTTTTGATCTTACTCTCACCACCACAAGTATTCCCAAAATCCATCACAGTACCCGGACATTTGAGTTCGTTAATCAGAACTTGGCGAGAGCCTGAACGAGTACCATCTGAATTACGGATATTCGCACCAGTCAATGTTCTTCCACCATGTTTGGAGGGAATTTTCAATGGTTCCTTGTCAAAAAAACGAGGTCGGGACCCTTTGAGGAAGATTAAGACGTATTCATGATCCACCCTGAATCTTCCTTTCCACCACGCACCCTCTGTACCTTGACGGTTGTAAATCACACATTCAAACAGCTTGAAACCGATGTTATCGCACCAATCAATTGTAGTTCTGAAACTGGTCAGACTTTTACCGTAATCTTTGGTCTGATCATTTATTACCATTACACAGAATGAACCATTTTTTAGGACACGATGTAGTTCTTTTCCCAAACTATGAAGATCTACTGAAGCGGATTTTTCATATGTTCGTAGAGCATCATATGGAGGTGAAGTCAGAACCATATCAATAGTCTCTGCCTCTAATCCTCTCAAATATTCAAGATTGTCAGATGTGACCAATACATTGGTTTCCATAATCTCATCTCAATGTTAATTCAATGCATACGATGGACGCAAGAACTCCACCCAAACCGGGAAATGATCAGAGACATTAGAACTACTCATGTTTCTATCTATACCCCACCATCCAGTGTAGTGAGTCGAAATTTGCTCATCTAAAATTATGCGGTCATAGGCGCATCTTGTGGATGAAAATGTTGTATCAGCATCATCAGGAACAACCCATGTGAAATTTGAATTTCTGATTGCAAGTTCATCCAATTCATTCAATGAAGCATAATTACAATCTGCATTCATATCTCCAAGAATCACTAATTTTTCTGATTCGGGCATTTCCATTGTAAGGTTGGATAATGAGTGAAGTTCATTGACTGTGACTCCAGGGGAAGTGTGTATAGATATCATTAGAAATGAGAGATTGGATGCCTCTCCATTTTTCGTCAATACTGAGAATTCTGTCAAGAATGGTTCTCGATAATATTCGTCAAGCATACTGTCGTTGTGGAGTTTAGACTCATTCAATGGTTGCACTACAGATTCACGATAGTATACTGCGTATTGCTCCTGACCGCCAATATCGTCCTCTTGTTGACCACTACGTTCTGACAACAACATTTCCCATTCATTCGAGGAACCATTTCTCAATTCGTCCAAGAAACGATAAGGAACTTCTTGGTTGATGTCTTTGATTTCTTGAACTGACACCATATCATAACGATCGAAGATCTCAACTAATTCTGTTACAACCTCTGGCTTGCCCATCTTTGTCACTCCAAATGTTCTGATATTGAAAGTAGCAATTCTAACTGTATCCTCACGATCGAATTCTACTAGATTATCATCTAAACGTTCGAAAAACACGATTTCAGGAACGGGAGTTTCTTCTCTATTTATGAAAGAAAAAAGCGCACTCGCAAAAAGAATGTTCAGTGCAATGGATATTGCTAATATCGTATTGTTAACCTGAACCACATCACGAAGCGACGAAATCTATGATTTCAATCATTGGAAGTATGAAGGTTGAAATCGGCGATTACTGATTACACCAACAATCACCAAAGAGACTGAAATCGAATATGAAATCCCTCATTGAAATCAAAGAAAACAGGAAGTCAAAGCCAACCAGAGCCGACCATGTACAGTGGAAGCTAACCCTTCGACAGCGTAGTGATCAATCTCCGCTGTTGAATCTCCTGGTGTCTGCCCAGCTGCCCAGTTCGATGATACACTGAGACCGATATGACGACAATCACGTTCTGCGAGAAGTTTTGCCTCTGCTGCAAGGGTCATCCCTACGACATCTGCGCCCATATTCATCAGGGCATTGATTTCAGCTGGCGTCTCAAATTGAGGGCCAGTCATTTGAGCAACAACAACACGAGGGACAGATTCTTGGGTAGCCCCCAGAGCCGCGGCAACGATATCCGAGAATTCTGCATCAAAGTGATCAGTCATATCCGCATGAGTAGCATTAGAGTCATGGAAAGTCCAGACGTGTCCTGTAAAATCGAGCGTATGCTTTGCTAGTGCAACATGCCCAGGGGGCAAATCCGCCCTCATAGACCCGACTGAATTGATACTTACAACCACATCTGGCTCAAAGGAGAGAGCGGCGTAGACATTAGCTCGATGTTCAATCCGGTGTGGAGGAGTCACTACACCATCGCCGTGATGGCGTTGAATCATCGCAATTTCATGAGACGCTCCACTTTCAATCAACTTGATTGTAAGGAGATAGGCCGGCACTTCCCCCCAAGGACTGTCCACCCTCAATAACTCACGTTTCGAAATTGTGATTGAAGAGGGCGCGGAATCTGCGAGGGCATTCATACCCGTGCCACAGAGCACCGCAATGCGGGCCATTTGATCATTCCTTGAGGCGCTCGATGAGCTCAGCCTTCTTTCCTGATACTGGCTTACCAGCTTCTTTCAGGAGAGTTTTCAGTTCTGCGACTGTCATTGATTCGTAGTCCAGATTACCAGAATTGTCTTCCTCTGCTGGAACTTCTTCTTTTGGAGAGGCCTCTGTTGGCTCATCTGTGGAAGTTTCTGCGTCATCATCTACGAGTTCACTAATTGCCTCACCGGCCTCAGCAGCTGCGAGTACATCAGCAGCTTCTGCATCCACTACCTCTTCCTTAGCAGCTGCCTTGTCGCGTGCCTCTTGTGCGTGTATTTCATCTAAGGTAGGACCATCATCGAATACGACACCGGACTGGCGCAATTCGGACTTGTGAATCAAGACAGTACGAACCTTATGAATAGGTGCGCAGACATCCTTGACTTCGTTCTCAAGAGTGCCGTCAAGAAGCGCTTCCTGAATCTTGAGCCAAGTGGTAGACGCTGCACGAGTATAGAGTAAATCGGTTGCTGCGTTGCGCATACTGGTCGCCTGACTCGACTTGATTCTTCGAGATGAAATCATGACCATCTTGTATCGTACGAAGTAACCATCCTCGGTGACTACATCAACAACAAGGTCAACCTTGCCACGATTACGTCGGATTTGACGACGGAAATGATCTCGTTGGACTTCGTGACCTATGAACTCTGTAAGTGCATCTTGACTCAACGTCTCATTAACACGGAAACGT
Source organism: Methanobacteriota archaeon (assembly GCA_002712285.1). Classification (GTDB taxonomy): domain Archaea; phylum Thermoplasmatota; class Poseidoniia; order Poseidoniales; family Thalassarchaeaceae; genus MGIIb-N2. The sequence goes on along the minus strand of PATC01000033.1, from coordinate 23,617 downwards.
AGTTTGACATGCATGCGCGTAAAATCGCCATCCAATTCATTCTGAGTAATTTCATAAATACGGCCGATTACATTCTCTGGTGTCTCAGCAAGGGTCTCTCCAATGACCTTGAAGTTGTGAGGTAATCTTGGAGCACGGATGGTAAACCATCGCTTAGCCTTCCACTTATCCCTCTGCTTACGGGCCGCTGTGCGGGCCTTTGCACTCTTCGCCGCCATGTGAAATTCTCCAATTAGGTCCAGGGGATACCCATCTGCACCGTCGCCGACCGGCCCCGAATATATGAACACAGCCCTATGGCTGAAAAATCAGCACTCCTACACTCCACACATCGGTCAAGGTGATATCCTATCATCTCCGGGCCATTCCTATGGGAGTCCTAAACATAGTTTGGAGAGTCCACAGTAGTGGCCTCGATGACATCGAAATCATTCGACGCGCCCTCGACGATTTATCTGGAGACGGCTTTGAATCAACGGAAGATGTTGGCCGATCTTGGCACGGAGCACCTCAGGTTGAATTTGAGCGTAGAACACGAAAGAAGGCCAAAAGTCGCGAATCACTCGCAAGAATGGGAGCTAACACACTCAGTACTTTGTTGAATGATGATATCTCCAAGCGTGTCGATGAGAACAATGTACTCCATCTAAGGTTAAGTCTTGCAGATCTATGCTGCGGCATCGTACAGATTACTGATCCAAGACGCCGGCTACCGTGCGTCAAAGGGGAGTTCAAAATCGAAGTATACCCAGGGCAAGATGTACTAGAAGAGGCCAAGGAGACCCTACAAAGAGCATACGAACAGGCCTTATGCAATAATTGGGAACACAGTGCGGCAAGTACAGAATAAGTTCGGAAATTCACCTTTTGGGAGAAAAATGAAAAAACGACGGAAAACGCCTTGCTGAAAGGAATATTATGGTTTTTAGGTTAACCTAAACTATTTAAATGTAAACAATGTGTTAAATGCCCTACATCCTACCGTAGAATATGCCCCATGTAGTCACGAGTGCGTGCGTTGACCACAAATACCAAGATTGTGTTGCCGTTTGCCCAGTAGATGCGTTTAGAGAAACCGATAGTTACCTAGTAATTGATCCTGATGAGTGTATCGATTGTGCAGCCTGTGTAACTGAGTGTCCGGTAGAAGCTATCTTTGCTGATGCTGACGTTCCAGAAGGGGAAGAAGCATGGATTGATAGGAACGAAGACGAATCACCAGATCTTGAGGTTGCTACCGGCGAATCGCCAATCCTTGCTGACGATTAATCAGTTGCAGAATGACTCCTGATGTAAACCAACATTCATCATTAGGCGATTGGACGGGATTCTCATGGTCGACATCTCAACCCTCACTCATGGGACCGAACTTATCAAGCGAGGATTCGCTCAAATGCAAGAAGGCGGCGTCATCATGGATGTCGTTACTCCTGAAGAAGCCCATATCGCAGAGTCAGCTGGTGCAACCGCGGTAATGGCTCTCGAGCGTGTCCCAGCAGACATTCGAGCAGCTGGTGGAGTGGCACGTATGAGTCATCCTGACATGATACAGGAGATTATCGAAACAACCTCGATTCCTGTAATGGCTAAGGCTCGTATTGGCCATGAAGATGAGGCTCGAGTGCTTGAGTCTCTAGGTGTCGACATGATTGATGAATCCGAAGTGCTTACTCCCGCTGATCCATTCTTCCATATCGCAAAAAGTGATTTTACCGTCCCATTTGTCTGTGGTTGTACAAACATGGGAGAAGCAGTACGTCGTATTGTAGAAGGAGCGGCCATGATGCGGACTAAGGGTGAGGCTGGAACTGGAAATGTCGTATCTGCCGTTCAGCACGCACGCCTTCTAAATGCGGAAATGGCCCATATATCACGCGAACCAAGTTCGATTGAAGCAGTTTCTGAAGCGATTATGCAGCCATTTCATCGAATAGAAAAGAATTCGTTCATGCATGAATTAACTCTCGAAAATACTCCCTTTGGAACTTTTGACGAAGTCAAAGCAGAGGTCAACCATGTGCTTGAGTTGATTGCTCGTGACCAACGCTTACCTGTTGTGACTTTCTCAGCAGGAGGGATTGCAACACCTGCAGATGCAGCATTAATGATGCGGCATGGTATGGATGGAATCTTTGTAGGATCAGGAATTTTCAAATCGTCCGATCCTGAACGTACAGCAGAAGCAATAGTACTTGCCGCGCACCATCATTCCGACTCAGTAAAGGTAGCTGAAGCTTGCCAAATGATCGGAGAAGCAATGCCTGGCCTAGAAATTGAAACTCTAGATGTCCACATGGAAAAGCGTGGTTGGTAATCAGTCCAGCGGATGATCAACGCCCTTTTCACCGAGTACCCACTTAAGCGTTTTAACCACGCCCTCCAATGCTTTGTAGTTCCGAGCGGCTTCTTTCATACCATCACGGTCTCCATTATTCTTACACTCTTCAAACCAAGACCGCCACTCAATAGCACGCTCGTTAGCTAAATCGAGCATATCCTCAATCTCGTCCCAAGAACGGTCGTAACTCCGATCTGCTGGCGACATCTAGGAAAAGGGCCCCACATCACCCTATTTGTAGCATACGCCTTACGGTAGATTCTGAGAATTCTACGAGTTACCACAAAAAGAAAAGAAAATCAATTCAATTTCCAGCTCTTCGACCGCCACCAGCTGAACGCCTTCTACGCTTCTTTCCACGATTCGAAGAAGACGTCGCATCATCTGGCCGGGTGCCACCAAGGGTGACGCTGCCTCCTGAAAGAAGCATATCAGTGAGCGATTCTGCAAGATCTGTGTCCTTGTCAGGTGTACTACGTGCCTTTCGAACTGATTCATTGTGGTCAGTAATCCACTTTTCTGCTTCAAGTCGTTGCTGATTCAATTCATCTCGAATCTCATTTACCTCATCGAGTAATGCGGATAACTGCTCATGGAATTCGTCAGCCTTCTTCCGCTCATCAAGCATTGCCTGATGGTGTCGGTCCGCTTCAGCAGAAAGTTGGTCCCGCTCTTCAAAACGCTCCTTAAGTGCATCCCACATCTCATCCGCGGTTCCCATTGCATCTACAAACGCTTGGTGAGCCGCATCTGCTTCTGCCCGAAGTGTCTGAATTGAACCTTCAATATCTTCTAGATCAACTGTGATACGTGCCTCTTCGTCTACATCTGGCAGGAGTTCTTGTCTCCTAGCCTCAAGTTCCTTGAGTTTCTTTACCATCTTATTTTCAGCCTCAAGACTAAGTGTCCCATCTGTTTCAATTCGGAGACTAATACGTTCAATGTCACCGACAGTCTCAGCAAGTTGGACAACTTTGGACTTCGCCTTGTTGTGATGTTTACGTCCGGCCTTCGACCGCTCAAATAGTATACGAATTTGCTCTTGAATACCATCTCGCCTTGTGCGCTGAATATTACCCGCATCTCGGATTTTCTTCTGCTCTGAAAGACGTTCATCGATGTCAACTTGTAACTCTTTTCTTTGAGCTTGGACGGCATTACGTTGAGATGCGTAAGAACGAGCATTGTCACTATGTCCATTGCGACTCTGTTTGAGGCGACGAAGTTTCGTCTCCATGGCATGAAGACGCTGATGAAGGTCGTCGTCTTTAACGTCCTCCTCGGCGCTCATGCCTGCACCGACATGTCAAGGGGTTTTCAAGGCGATGGCTAAGTTTCCTACTCAGAAACCACCGATAAAACCGAGAATCGGGAGAACTAGGAGCCATAGAACTGCAGCGGTTCCGGTTAACATCGAGGTCAGCCCAGTCCACCAACGTAAGCGCCTAAGCATATCCGGTTGAACTTGGACGGTGGCTACCTTACCAGATAGAAGATTACCGTCTTTGTCCTCTAAGCGGACTGTAACAGTTGATTCGCCGCTAGCTCTAGGTATTAGTGTCTGCCAGATTATCTTGGATTCGTTGAACATTTCACCCATTGCTGATTTCACCTCAGCTGTGGTCTCGAGTCCCATCAGGGTCTCCATACTCCCAGTAGGAAGACGAACACTGTAATGCGTCTCCTTAGGGCTGAAGTCAGGTGTCTGAATCCTCACTACTAATTCCTGCTCTTCTGTGGTCCCATTATGAACAAAGGTAAACAAATGAGCTTCTCCTTCAATGAGATTCTCGATGTCGATGTCGAACCAAAGGCCACCTGGAGGGCGCTTCCCCTCACTGATATCCACGGCATTATGCAAAAGACGGTCGTGAAGACGGAAATAGGGCTGAATTCGATCGCGTGAATGCGTAATGAGGGAACGCCATGTCTCATCCCATTCTTCACCGAGGACTCGAGAAATTCCATCATCATCAAGAATCTCACCTAAGGCAGCCACCATGTCAGCCCGCTTTAGACCACAATGTTGCTCAAGATACAGCAGATGAAGAACGCGATCTTGGAATCCTTCCGTTTGTGTTTGATCCAGTAGATTGCCTTCTAAATTATGAATGAATCCCGAAACTTTTGCTGCTAGAAGGGGGTCGAGATGAGTGCCTATGACATCACGGAATGGATGAGTAAGCAGTGCAGGGTGGACAGGAGGGTCGTATATGCGCAATAGACCGTGAGGCTTCACAGTGCTGAAGGTATCCTTCAGATTCACCAGATGAATTCCATATCCAATTAACAGAGCAGCAGCACCCATCGTCATCAACTCTGCCTGAATAGTCAAACCATCACTGAAAGTTTGGAGGGAAATTGACGTCATCATGAAAATCACAGAAAGTAGAATCAAAAATGCGGTCAAAACATGTTGTCCTAGAACAAGGCTGATTCTAGATGTCAATGAAGAATGACCATGTACTGAACGGAAATCACGACCATCAAGTTCTTGCAGATCAGATTCTTGTTTCACACTCTGGATTGTGAGACGAATTCTACGAATCGTCACAATTAGAGCAATCAGATAAGTACAAAGGACCACGATTCCGAATAAAGTGAGAACCAAACCGAATGACCAAGTATTACTGGGATCACCTTGGACGAAATTGACCCACCAATTCGGAGATTGATCTCGGAAAGTGCGAGAAAGTGCAATCAGTAATGCAGCAAGGATGGGGAGCAAGTGGAGTAGACGGAGTCCAGAAGACAGGAACCTCTCATCAATTGCAAGCCACTTCATCTCGGCTTCCTTGAGTGATTCGATTGAACGATTGAGTGATTCTTCTGATTCACTCATATCCATCGTCATACCAGAGTCATCAACAACTGAATCTACAGACGTGGATTCTTGACCTTCCTGTTCTTGTGATTCGATAAACGCTGTATCAAGGTCACTTGGTGAGGGAAGTTCGCCGGATTCATCGCTATCGACGGCCACATCGGACTCCGACTCATCGCCAGATGAGGCTTCGACATCATCTCCCGCCATGTTACTCATTGTGCACCTCATGGACATGAAGATTCGTGCGAAGTTTCCAAGACTTTTTCGTTTTCAGAAACATCAAAAATTATTCATAGGCACTTATTGAGAATTATTGGTCTAAATCTTCTCGGGAAATTGTCGACCGACATCAGGTATACGACGTCCATCAAAAGTCTGTATAGGATGATCAAATAACTGTTCAAGCGCTTGCTCGACTACATCGTCAACAGCATGCTCCATCTTACAAGCGATTTCCGCAATTCCTTCCTTAATCCCGAGGACATCATGCAAAAGAATCTCAACTAAGAGTTGACGTCGCTTGACAATAGCACCTAAATGAAACCCATTCGGGGTCAGTCGACATCCTTTATACGGAATATATGTGACAAGATCTCTTGCTGCTAAACGTTGGATCATCTCGGTCACTGAAGCGGAACTTACACCCATCTTGTCTGCTAACTGACTAGTTCGAACTATCTCATCTGGAGCACGATAATGTTCTTCGAAAATACGTTTAATGTACATCTCTTCAAATTCAGTCATTTCGTCCATTTTATCCCTTCCTAGCTTCGAACTCAGTCTTGCATACAGGACATCGTATCAACACTGGACGTAATTCAAGACCTGCTTTTAGAGTTTGAGAACAAGACGGGCAATCTAAGAGATCAGTCATACTCACCGAGAACAATTTCTCAGAATCATGTTCTTCGACAATATCAATGCGATCGCCAATTGATTCCACGGATTCATCCAGAATTTCCTCTATGGCATCTTCTTCAACAATGTTCTCTATTGATGGGGGGGCAGGTACCGAAAATTCAGTTGAACAAGGAGGTGCACAACGTGCTCTACCATCGTAATTCCAAGGTATCAACAATGAACGACTACATTCAGGACATTCGACTTCTCGCTTACGACTATCTTCCGTCGCTTCCTGTTTCACTTTATTTCGCTTGGAAGGCTTATCCGCCCCTAACGATGATTTCTTTTCTTTGAAAGCAGAACGAGCAGTAACGGCAAGTACAAGCCCAATTACTGAACCAATGCCAATGGAAACCCAGGGGACTTCAACGCCAGCCACATCCTCGACTGTCACTGCAGATTCAATAGAAAGAGTATTCTCAACAGAAAGAGAATCAGATGAAATCACTGCTCGAATAACTACTGGATTCCCACTTGGCCATGGTGATATTGTGACATCAAAGTCATTCGATGTTCCAGCATCAATATCTTGGAGAATCTGATCTGCAAGAACATAATCCGTTGCTGCATCGATAAGACGTAGGCGAGCATTGGTGAGTATGTCTGTGCCAGAGTTATCCACTTTTACGCTAATTACAACAGTATCACCTGCAGAAGGAAGGCTCGTTGTAGCTCCATTCACAATGATACTCGCATCAATAACTGGAGCAGAGGTACTAACTGTTACAATCACCGGCTGAGGTGTAGACCATCCATCAGGACGGGCTTCAATTTGTAATCCACTGATATCTGGTGACCCAAGGACAAGTTCGTGCATTCTAGAGCCAGGAGAGAGTATTAGCTCATGTTGCTGAAGTTGAACTGATTGACTTGACTTAGTACCATCCACCATCAGAATTACGCTACGATTACGCCCTGGATCAAGTGTAGTATCAAATGTGACTCTTAATCCATCCTCGTCTGTCCAGGTATAGTGTGGCTCAGAGATTGTCAAACTCTGTGCAGGTGAGACGAGAAGGGTCGAATTCCCAGATAAGTCGGTGCCAATTACAGAATCATTTGATTGGATTGACCATGACACATCTAGACTTCCATTTGTAAGTGGATATAGAGGGGATGAAATTTCCCGACTTGAACCTGGACCGATTTCAATTATCGGACCTGAGGTCTCAATACCTTCGATAACGACAACCATGTAGGCACTGCCAACCATATTGCCGTCGTTATGCACTAGCACAGAAAGGTCTACGCTATCACCGACATGCGGAGGGTAACCCACGAATGTAGCCCCTCGGGACCCCGCCATTGAGAGGGATGCTCCCGTATCGGCAGCTATAGGCTGTGAAAGGAGGGAAGTCAACATTAGAACGAGTATGAGATGGACCCAAGGTTTCGCCTCCATACACCTCCCTCCGCATCCGCAAACCATAGGGCTTCCTGATTCAAGATTCTCATCGGTTGCCTTTATTCGCCCCGATGGATTGGTCGGTTTGAGATGTCAGCAGAGGAACTGGTAAATGTGTCTCCGGAGGAGATTATTGACCTACTGTTGACTAGGCGCCGGCTTCTACAAGATCAGTTGCCATATATGATCCAAGGACTAGAAGAAACACGGGACCAAATGCAAATCTCATATGACGCACTCAAGCCAAAGTACCTAGCAAAAATGGACGAGATTAATCGCTTTAGAATGGAGAGGGATGAGTCTCATTCTGAAGCAAAAGAACTCCGAATAAAGGTCGAAAAAATCCAGAATGATTTAGTTAATACTGGGCAAATGATGAGTTTGGACCCACGCTGGAAGAAGGATAAGTTACTTTCAGAGTTGAATGCCATCGATGACCGAATCCAAACTTCTGCCCTAGATCATGTGGAAGAGCGTAAACTACTCGAAGAAAGAAGAAAACTAATCCGAAGAAACGATGATTGGCTAGAGGAGAGAAAACAGGCAAATCCGGAACTTGCGAACTATGTACAAGGCCGAAGGGATATGTCGCGCCTCTACCAGAGTGGTAACAAAGCTCACCAAGATATGATTCAGGCTCTTGAAAAATCTGCATCTGAGAGGAAGAAATTCAACCAAATCAGGAAAGATCTCCGTGACGCCAAGAACCAATTGGAAGCGGCGGCCCGTCTAATGACTGAATCCGAACAGGCCATTGCTTACTGGACTCGGAGGAAGGAAGAGGGCATCGGTGAAATCGAACCTAATCCAATGGATAAGGAACCGAAATTCCACATCCACAATCTTGGTGGAAAAGCTCAGAGCATTCGTGAAGGAAAGACATCTTCTGCAGGCCAACGAAGAGATAAGCGTAATCGTAAGAAAGTGAGGGAAGAAGAATGAGTGACAAAAAACGCTCCGGAAATCGGGGTAAGCGTCGCACTAATCGTCAACAAGGGGGGAGTTCGGAGAAAAAGCGATCAAACCTATTCAAAGATCTTGAAAAACTTGCAATTCATCAAATTGAGGAGATGCTTCGTGAGGTAAAGAGCGATATCAGAAGTACAGAGGCTCAATCCGAATCACTCCGTAACGAAAGAAGACAATTGATTGAGATTGTGACTAGCCTAAGAGAATCTCTCAAGAAAGGAAGTGCGGATTCTAAAGAGAAACGTTCACTCAGGAAACAACTCTCTACTTTTCAGAATCAGCGTCATGAGGCACAGAATTTTCGTGATGATGCAAATCGGAGAGTGCCGCCTGTTCTCGACCAGATTATGGATTCACTAAAGCATAGACATCGACTTCTCACAACTATGATGAACGACCTAAATGAGATGCCTAGCTTGGAGGACGAAATTCAGCTCTTCCAAAGTTTTCTCGAGTATCAAGCAATGTATGAAGTCAAAATTCAATCAATGGAAGCGCACAAGCGTATGATTGCTGCTATCGAAGGAATTCGTTCCATCATGAAGCAATTCAAAGAGATTGATGAGAAAGGGAAGGAACGGAAGAAAAATGTCGCTGAATCAACACCAAGAGTTGAGGAAGAGAACGTCGGATGGTCGGAAGTTCGTCGTATATCATCTCGAATCGAAGAAATTGATCGAATGCATCGCGAATGTCGTTCCGATAGGGGGAAACTCATCCGAGAAAGAGGACGCCTTCAAGCCTTCCTTAAGATACGTGAAAGCAATAGCGGTAGAGACCGTATCAATCCAGAAGAGGTAAAGGAAAAGGCTGCCAGCGGAGGAACACTATCTATCTCCGATCTTGATACTCTACTGGCTTCAGGAAGTTTGTCTGAGATTGGAACGGTCGAACAAAAAGAATCCACCACAGATGGAAAGAGGAAGAGAAAGCGTAACCGAAGAACTGGGGCTTCACGAAGCCGCCCCCGTGAAACAAATCTCAGCCGAGATCGCGACCAGAGGGGCGCCTGAATGCCACAATTCGAATGGGAGCATTTGACCTCACCCCTCACAATGGTAGATGCAGATCAGATTACACGCCTCCTGCATAGAACCACTGGAGAGAGACTTACTATCGATCGTGTTCTGATGTATCCCCTGGAACATGGTAGTGCCATCATCATGAGAAAAAAGGGGGAAATCATCTGCTGTTTAATCTGGATTACCTCGGAATCAGATACTGCTCGCGTGATAGGTTTTGGTGTAGACCCTATGCACCAATCAAAAGGAATTGGTAGTGAATGTTGGTCAATCCTAAACCGATCTGTAAAAGCGGCTGGACTAACTCGAATCACTCTTGAGGTACGAGTGAACAACGATGGTGCTATACGATTCTACAAAAAACGCGGACTACAACCGATAGGCTGGCTTAGAGGATATTATCCAGATGCTCTGGGTATTCTCATGTCAGGGCCCGTAGATTCATCGAAACCATGCAATTAAATCCCGATGTGTCGGTTTTATGGTATGCTTGACCGGTTAATGGACGACCTTGTCGACCGTGCCGAAGTAGCTTGGTGCACATTAGTTGGAAACGATGGTGTACCGGTTCGTACTCGACCAGGTATTCTAGCCACTCCTGAAGTAGCCGCAGCTCTAGTAGATACAATCATTGCCAAAGCAGAAGAACACTTAGATGGAGCACGATTAACTCGAATGAGTCTGCTTGCTGAACAAGGAATAACCATCCTAGTTCGGATCAATGAAAACCATGTACTAATTGTCACAGGAACAGATTCACGTGAGCATGGCACGCTTCGGTCCGTAGCCTCCGAAGTCGCAGAGAGAATGAAACCACTTCTTGCAAGTGATTTCAGTCGAACAACGGCCCGATAATCTCGAGACCTGTTTGACCAACTTGGATCGCTTGCTTCTCCATACTATGGCGAATATGGCGCATCTTCTCAACTTGCAACGTCCGTACAATCTGACCATTACGGAGATCCAACCCCATGTTTAGGATTGCATCAGCAAGGAAGCCTTCGTTACCTTCCAATTCAGCTTGTTGGCCAGAATAACGCTCTGTAATAATGAAAGTATAGAGCCCCTGTGTCCGGAGAAAATCGAAGAAGTCAAACATCTTCTTCCTCATCTCTTCATTAACAGTGGTAAGGCTGTAAATAGCACCAAGAGAATCAAGCACAAAAACACGGAAATTACTTCCTTCTTTCTGCTTAAAGTGCTCAATCATTTTCCTAGTGAATTTGAGATAATCCATGTTCTGATTGTCTTTTCGAAGTTCAGTGAAATCAGTAATCTGAAGATTAGGAGGAAGTCGAATTCCAAGGGATTGAGTAGCCCTAGTCAAACTTGGCACTGTTTCCTCTACCGTACAATAGAGTCCAAAACCTCCTTGATTAGATAGGTGATTCGTAATCATAGTCATACAAAAACTGGACTTCATTGAACCCGGAGGGCCAGTGACCAGTGTCAGATACGGAGCAGCCACATCACGCTCCATTACTCGATTCATGCCTGCGATTCCTGAGAGGAACATACTTCTCCACCAATTCGGTTCAGACGAAACGATATCATAACTCTTCTTCATCTAACGTAGAGCAGTCATCAATTCCTATTGCGTTTTGCTTATATCCCGTGGTCTATTGGTCAAGGTGTACTGTCCCCGTGGGCTAGAGGCGATTCCATGAAAGAGACCCTCGGCAAGATGAAGGGTGTCATCGAAAAGAAAACACATTCAGCACGTGAAGAGAGGAATCGACAGAATGAACACGTAAAATCGTGGATTGAAACACGGAGAGGTGTGCAAACTACTTTGCGTCAACTTATGGACGAAGTTGATCGCCAGCAGACAATCCGTGATATTGAGAATCAGAAAGTTCGTGCTCTTAAGGATACCAGAACACAACGGGTAGAGGAGTACAAGGCAATCAAAGAAGAGTATGTCACACTAAGGAATTCTCGAGGAGAGGTTGAACAGAATCGTAGAAAAACACGTAGTGCTCGTAGTGTACGTGAGGAAATAAATGAGCTCGAAATGAAATTCATGCAAGGCAGAATTACAGAAAAAAAATTCAACGAACGTGCTGTAGAACTTCGTCGACAATTGAAGGAAGCAAGTAGCACCCCTGATGTCTCAAGCGACTTCCCTGAACTCCAAGCCAGATTGAACGATGCTAAGACTGCTGAAGAGGAAGCTCATGCTGCCGTGGATACCGCTGCAAGCACCGCTCAAGCAGCACACGAATTAATGCAAGAGATTCGTAAAGAGGTAAACGGCCTTCGAGAGAAACATACTGAGGCTCATCGGAAAGTGGAAGGGTTTCGCCGTATTGCAGATAATCATCATCGAAGATTCGTCGTTGGAATGCGAGTCATGCAATCGATTGATGGCATTATGAACACCTCTGCAGAGGACAATACAAATGATGGATCCGCGAGTGTGGAGGCTCGTGACCTAATGGACCTCTTGATGTCTGGAGAAACCTTGGGTCTCGATGATCTCATGGCGTTCCAACGAAATAACTGAAGTGATTCTATGATCGAACAATCCGAGATTAAGACCATACTCGAGGATTATGATCAACTCAAACTCCGAATAGGTATGACTGCAAGTCATAGCGCCCTAGACCTCTGTGACGGGGCGATTGAAGAAGGATTTCCCACTGTAGCTTACTGCCAAAAAGGAAGAGAACGAATCTACTCAGAATACTTCCGCACTCAGCGAAGTAGTTCCGGACGTGTTCGACGTGGCATGGTGGATAAGACCATTGTTCTTGACCGCTTTGATGGGATTCTCAACTCTGAATTCCAACACGGAATGCGTAATCGGAATATGATTTTCATCCCAAACCGCGCATTCACCTCATACTGTGGAATTGACCGTATCGAAAATGAATTTAGAGTTCCAATGTTCGGGACTCGATCGATGCTCCGTATGGAAGAGCGGACTGAGGAGTTTGACTACTATTGGCTTCTAGAAAAGGCCGGACTACCTTATCCTGAAGCGATTGAAGACCCTCAAGACATTGATTGCCTTGTCATTGTAAAACTACACCATGCGCAGAAAAAACTCGAACGTGGCTTTTTCACATGTGCATCCTACGAAGAATACGCTGAGAAGTCTAGAGAACTCCTTTCTCAAGGCGTCATTGATGAGGATAGTCTCAAAACCGCTAGGATTGAGCGGTATGTTATCGGCCCAGTTTTCAATTTGAACTTCTTCTACAGTCCTCTAGAAGAAGACATGCCACAACTTGAGTTACTTGGCGTGGACTGGCGCTTTGAGAGTAGCCTAGATGGACATGTTCGACTCCCTGCTCCTCAACAGATGACAATGCCAGAGCACCAACAAATTCCTGAGATGACGGTTGTAGGGCATAACACTGCGACAATCCGAGAATCGCTCCTAGAAGGTGCATTCGAATTAGGTGAAAAGTTCGTTAAGGCCAGTAAGGAACACTATGATCCTGGCGTCATCGGTCCATTCTGCCTCCAGACATGTATCGATAAGGACATGAATTTCCACATCTATGATGTAGCACCACGTGTCGGTGGAGGGACAAATGTTCACGTCAATGTTGGCCACCCATATGGGAACTCCCTCTGGCGCCGCCCAATGAGCACTGGCCGACGCATTGCATTGGAAATTCGACGAGCTGCTGAGCAGGATAGACTGCTTGAAGTCCTCACCTGATTCCTGACGGAAGAGGATAGATTCGACCAGTGGTAGCATCTAATAGATCAGGGACCGATGATGGAGATTCAAGGACCCAAGCCGGAATTAGAACCATTCCTGATTCAATCTCAGCCGAAGAAGGATCAAGTTTCCAAAGACCCTGAATTCGAACGGAAGCATCCTCCTTTGGAGAGTAAGGGCGGCGAGTCTGAGTTACCTGCTCGATATTCTGTCGGACTATAGCCTCCTCCATCCAACCTGGCGAAGGAAGAATTCGCAAGCGTGGACGATGGTTCAAGAACACTGGATCCTCGATAATTCGGAATGTATTGAACTGTGGGACCTCAAGAACACTCCACCAAGAACGTTCAGTGGAATCGTTTGGACCACGAAGAATCCCTTGGACACTCCATACTCGCCCTTCAACTAGAACGGCAGTGGGTCGCACTCCTTTGAGTGGATTTCTTTCTAGCCACACCTCAAGATCAACTGTCGGTTCAAATGTGGCAACTTCAGCATGTAAGGTTTTGAACCAAGCAGATTCGAGACGTATCTCTTCAACTTCCTGTGGAACGGATTCGTTTTCGATATTGAGAGAACCAATTGAAGTTTTGATTTCACCAGAGAGAACAGCTTCTCCAATCCAAGATGCTAATTCTTCAGGACCCCAAATCTCTGTTTTCAATCCCTCTCGCTCAGGGGGGATAAGACTCTTGGATAGGGGACGCTCAGAGATAAGCCAATGTTCTCCCAAGGGTGCATCAACAATCCAACGATCTAACTCAACCCGGTCTAAAACAGTCCAACCATCAGGAGCATGCCAAATCGTAGTATAGAGACGAGCAGGGCCATTTCGTAATCCGATTGGAGGTTCAGAAATTCTACCAAGAGGGCGAATTGAAGCAGTTCCAAGTAAGTTTGGCGTAGGCTCTAATCTAGCACCACGATGTCGAAGGATACCAGTGATGAGTTCCTCCATCAGAAGAGGACAGTGCTGCAAGGACCATCAAGCGATTGGTGATTAGAGTTAATCACTCGACATTAGGACGGAGTGTTAGCAAATCCGAATCACCTGCATCGATGACGGTTAAGACGCTGACAGCAAACGGTTTTCCACAAGCAGCACCAAGTTCTCGATTAACTAGAGCTACCTGATGCATTGGCACATCCGGATGACGGCTGCGTAAATCCTCGATATAATCCGTAGGACAGTTCGCCGCGATAATTACCATCCGAGCGTCACTCGAATTACATGCACTCATTGTCTGCCTCTGGCCGAACAGAAGGTTACCGCTCGATATTGCATTCTTTAGTTGTCTTGTTAAGTCCATTTCATTCATCTCCATTCTCTGCCATTTGGCTTCTCATGGTGGATTCTCACTCCTCATTCGGGACGTAGAACAATTCTACACTTCCCGTGCCGAGAGCAACAGGCTGACCAACAATAATGTTCTCAGCGACACCGGTCAACTCGTCACGCTCTCCACGGACACCCGCATTAAGGAGGTGATTAACGGTAACTTCGAACGCAGCGCGTGCAAGAATACTGTGCTTATTGCCAGATACACCATGTCGTCCAATCGCACGAACCTCCCCTTCAGATGTCATAACATCAGCAACAGTGAGAAGATGTCGGACATCGACATCCAGCCCAGCTCCCTCGAGAGTCATGGACATTTCATTGATAATCGATTGACGAGCAGCCTCAATCCCGAGGTACTTTACAATCTCCATGATGTTGTTTGTGTAAGTCCTAGAGCGATCTACACCCTGGAATTCACTGACCTTGGAAAGATTACTTCCAATCGTCGAAATGTAATATTCGCCAGTATCCTTAGTTGGTCCCTGAATATTAGCCCGAATAATGTCCTTGACACCCTTGAGTTTAATTTTACGAACCTTGTCCTCAAGAGCGAGCAAATCAGTGTATGTCGGAGGGTTAGCGGCAAGTTCCTTCAGATCATCCTCTTTCTTGATCCCTGGAACGATTGTCAATTCACGAGGATTGTCATCAACATCTGCACCGACGTAGAGACGTAGACTCTTGGATAACTTATCTCGAACCTCAGCACCAGTCATGCTCTTCGTTTTGAGATTTGCACGACGAAGATTGAGAGTGAGGAAACGCTGGGCTACATTCACATCGATATCTGCGATATCGGGAGTAAGAGTGGTCTCAAGAGATGCGGCAAGAGCCTGTACTTTCTTCTCATCTGTGTTGAAGGGTTTACCCTTCTCATCAACAGAATCCAGGAATATATTCATCGTTGGAGTATCGGGTGTCTTCCTAGCATCTACAATTTCAATGATACGAGGCAAACCCTGAGTAACGTTGACAGTTGCAACACCAGCATAGTGGAAAGTCCGCATAGTCATTTGTGTACCAGGTTCACCAATGGACTGTGCCGTGATGATTCCAACCGCTTCGAATGGATCAACACGAGTCTTCTGAAGTGCTGATTGAGTAGATGCAAGAAGTGCCTCCATCTGCTTCTTAGTGAGTTTCTTGACGCCTCGATTATTCAGGCCGGTTACAAGATCATTGATGATACGAGGTGTAAGCCAGATACCTGCATCTACAGACGCATCTCGAATCTGGATAAACAACGGGTCATCTCGTGAAATATCGCGTTCAACCTGACTCATCTTAGATTCGGAATCATAGGATTGAAGACCACGAGTAGTAGTAGTACGACGATGTACCTTCCTACGCTTGATTGTGATTGTCTGTGCAGGTGCTGAGTCGGATTTGTTACCTTTACCCCCGCCTTGAACCATTTTGTGGATGCCTTCTGCAGTCTGGGAATCAGTTTTACAGATTGCAGATATCTGGACAGCAGTGAGAAGAACAACATCGTCCCACTTCCTGTCATCGGCAAGTTCGTGAGCATGTTGCTCCGCAATTCCAAGATCTTGGAGCTTCTTCTTTGTTGCACTCTTAACGGTCATAATCACTCACCTCCAAGTGCATCATCGAGAACTGCACTAACATCGAACGGTTCACCCTTCTTAGAACGGGCAGGATCAACAGAATCTTCACCGTAATGGAATTGAATGATTCGATTCGCAGTGTTACGAACTGATGCAGGTGCATCATCCCACACTTTGAGATCATCCATGGCGTTAATCAGCCGACGCTGCATGTATCCAGACTTTGCAGTTCGAACAGCTGTATCGACCAGAGATTCTCTTCCAGATACAGAGAGCATGAAGAACTCTGTTGGTTCAAGACCACGCTTGAATGATGATGATACGAAACCCTTCTCTTTTGCACCGCGAGCATTACGTCCGAAGTGGGGGAGAACACGATCTTGATAACCGCGTTCTAGACGCTTACCACGAACCTTCGGCTGTCCAATAGAACCTGCCATCATAGCAAGATTGTCCATATTACCACGGGCACCAGATGTGGCCATCAGAACTGCTGCGTTGTCATCCTCAAGCACGTTCTTCGCAACCTCCGAGGTTGCACTCTTGCAACGATCTAGGATACCTAGAATATTCTCTTCGAGGGTTTCAAGTGGAGTTCGTCCTGGGCGAGTTTCATACTTTGAACCGTCCTTACCGAACTTTACAAGTTCAGCATCTACTTCATCGGAAGCTGTCTGATTGATTGCATGGATTTCCTGACTAGCCTCAGGAGGAAGATCTTGATCATCAATTCCAGTTGTGAAGCCCATCGAAGTACAAATTGCAATCGTCATACGAGTCATACGGTCAAGGAACTTCGCTCCTTCCTCTGTACCATGAGTCTGCACCACTGCATCGAGCAAACGGCCGTCTTCTGCTCCAATAGCCCTCTTATCGAGAGTTCCAGTAACGTGACCATCCTTGACTAGAACTGTGTCATTACTACGACTTGTGTATTCAAGGCGGAATCCATCAGGAACAATGAGACTCATAATGTCAGTTCCGAGGTAACCTACGACACCATCACGCTCGACTTCAGCTGGTAAATTACCGGACCATCCAACTTGACCGAGTACATCCAAAGCAATGCTCTTGGGAATTAGACGAGGTATGTAATTTCCTTTCTCGTCTTGTGCTCCGTGAGTTAGAAGGTATGCGCCCGAGATATGGTCGTGAATACCACCAATTACAGCGCCACCATATCGCGGAGTGATGATATGTTCCTGAACACGCATCAGAATCTTCGCTTCAGCTCTGGACTCTTCAGACTGAATCACGTGCAGATTCATCTCGTCACCATCGAAATCAGCGTTGTAAGGGGTACACACAGCGAGGTTGAATCGGAAGGTCTTGCCGTCCATGACGCGTACCTCATGAGCCATCATCGACATACGATGAAGCGATGGCTGTCGATTGAAGATGGCGATATCTCCATCGATAAGATGGCGTTCAACAGTCATTCCTGGACGAGGATTTCCGTATATGTCGTAAGTAGAGAGACGATCTTCGGTCTGAGTACGATAGGTCTCACCGGTGTGTTCGTCTTCGATAGCAGGACTGCCACAATGTGGACAATTTACTTCAAGATGTTCAGGGAACGCTTCTCCGGGGTTATTCCTCTCAAAGAGCCATCGATGGTGGATTATGGAACGAGGATCCGTATCTGGAAGAGGGAGACCGTGTTCATCTTCACCTCGTAAATTACGAAGTGTATTTTCAAGATCAACCTCAATCTTTTCTTCGACAGTTCCAGAATCAGTCTGCTGTTGTAACTTGCGGATTTCTAGTCCAGGTAAGAAGTTTGGAGCAGGGAGGCATGTGTTGAGATCAGGTCGAGCACCAGTGTATGGTTCTTCATCGCTGGCACCAGATACACATTCACCATTTAGACAACGGAAACCGGCCCAAATCCATTTCGTCCGATCAGTGATACGAACACGGAAACTATCTCCACGTACGATGTAGTTTACACCAGGATGCACATCAGGGCCACGGAGAATCATTTGGCGCATCTGCTCCATATTT
Source organism: Methanobacteriota archaeon (assembly GCA_002712285.1). Classification (GTDB taxonomy): domain Archaea; phylum Thermoplasmatota; class Poseidoniia; order Poseidoniales; family Thalassarchaeaceae; genus MGIIb-N2. The sequence goes on along the minus strand of PATC01000033.1, from coordinate 5,563 downwards.
CGAGGTGTAACTCGGATTGGAACTGTCAACTCTTTCGCCGTAGGTAGAGGAACTCCTACCTCGTTGATACCAAGTTTCGGATCCGGACTGATGACGGTTCGTGCACAGAAGTTCACTCGCTTACCAGAGAGATTGCTTCGGAAGCGCCCCTCCTTCCCCTTAAGCCGCTGAGTCAGTGTCTTGAGAGTACGTCCCGAACGGTGCCGCGCAGGAGGAATTCCACTCGTCTGGTTGTCGAAGTAGGTAGTAATGTGGTATTGAAGGAGTTCCCATAAATCTTCAACGATGAGTTGTGGGGCACCGGAATCACGATTCTCTCTAAGTCGCTGGTTGATACGAAGTACGTCCACCAACTTGTGAGTCAAATCATCCTCAGAACGGTCACCACTGTCAAGAGTAATTGATGGTCGAACAGTAATAGGAGGCACAGGTAGAACCTTCATGATCGTCCACTCAGGGCGACTCGAGTTAGGCTCGATTCCCAAGAAAATTAGGTGCTCATCAGGAATACGTTCCAACCATTCGCGAATATCTCGAGGATTTAGCTTGTGCTCACCCTTGTCGAACTTTTCCTTGAATGTCGATGGCTTGTCAAGTTGAATCGCTCCCTGTTCAGCACCACAGTGCATACAGATACGGCGCTTAGCACTCTTGCATTCCTTTTCGATTTCCTTAATCATCTTGGAATATTCTGGAGAACCAACACCGTGCTTCTGCATAATCTCGTTTATGCGGTCACGATAGAAATCTTGCTCAGATTTCTCTTCATCCTGAGGGTGGCTTCCCGGCTGACCGTTTAGAAGAATCTTGTTACAATCATTGCAAGTGGAAGAAAGGCACGACTTAATCAACGGTACGAAACCAATGTGAACAACAGGAAGTTCAAGTTGAATGTGTCCGAAATGGCTCGGACAATCTTCATGCTTGTTACCACAAGTCATACAGCGCATACCCGGGTCAATGACACCCATCTTGGTGTCCATAAGTCCCTGACGGAATGCATGGCCGTCATCCTTGTACGTATCGGCAGTTTTGACCTCTACAGAAGACATTTTACGAATCTCGTTAGGGTCCATCAAGGTGAACTTGATCGTTCCGATCCGCTTAGGGATCTTTGCAACATCGCGCGCTCTCATCTTCGGTCCTCCAGTTCGATTCTCATAGCAACACCGAGAGACTTCATCTCATCGAGTAGTAGTTTGAATGCATAGGATGTCTGAATCGGGTGTATATCTGCCCGGTCTCCACAAACAGGACAACACATTGCCTTCCTGTTGAAATCATAGTAAGCAGCATGTCCGCAACCCTTGTTGCTACATACTAGCATTTCCCAGCCATCACTCTCATCGAGTAAGCGATCTTTGATGACCATCGAAGCACCATGGGCAATCAAACAATCACGTTCCATTTCACCGAATCGAAGACCACCCTGACGGGCACGACCCTCGGTAGGTTGACGAGTTAGAATCTGAACACGACCACGACTACGTGCGTGCATCTTTCCACTTACCATATGGTGGAGTTTCTGGTAGTAAATTACACCACAGAAGATGTCGACAGGATATTGCTCACCCGTCTCTCCATTAATCATGACCTCGCGACCAGTATGAGCCATACCGTTACGAACCAATGCCTCACGGAGTGAAGATTCCTTCTCACCGTTGAAAGCCGTACCATCTATCTGGCGACCCTCCATGGAACCCACCTTACCACCAATCATCTCGAGGACGTGTGCGACAGTCATACGAGATGGAATAGCGTGCGGGTTCATCAGAACGTCAGGCACGACACCAGAAGTGGTGAAAGGCATATCTTGAGGCTCGATGAGCCGTCCTATGACACCCTTCTGACCGTGTCGAGAAGCGAATTTATCTCCGAGTTCAGGAATTCGATTTGTGCGTAGCATAAGACGACACATCAATCCAGAATCGAGAGACTCTGTGACAAACACATTGTCGACAAAACCTTTCTCACCATGACGAACTGTCATGGATGACTCACGTCTTTCAGGAGCCTGGAAGAAGGCTCCCTGAGCTGCCTCCTCTAGGAAACGTGGAGGACTAGTCTTACCGACAAGAACTTCACCGCTGTCAAGATACTGCTCAGGGATGGGAAGGCCGTCCTCTTCGAGGTGACCGTAAGCCTCGGTCGGCTTCAGACCCTTCACTTCGTGATTAGGATCTAGACCGGGAACTTGGATAATTTCCTCAAGACCACCCGGGAAGCGCCTATTCTCAGCATTGTAGGTGCGAACGAATGTAGACCGACCAAGTGCACGCTGTACACTAGCTTTGTTCATAATTACAGCGTCCTGCATGTTGTATCCATGATGTGAGAGAACTGCTACAACGAAGTTCTGACCACCAGGGCGCCGAAGGAATTTCGTCGCCTTCATAGCACGAGTTTGTGTCATCGACTGCTGCGGATAATGTAGCACGTGGAGACGCGTATCTGGGCGCAGACGGTAGTTGGCACTCGGTAATCCCAGAGCCTGTTTGACCATTGCAGTACCACCAGTAACACGAGGAGTCGAATTATGCTCAGGGTATGGTACTAAACTTGCGCAAACACCGAGAATCAGTTGTGGATCAATCTCAACGTGTGTGAAACAAAGAACAGAACCTGATTTCTTCTGCTTACGCTTGAGAGAGTCAAAATCTTCCTGATAGTAGTTCAGAGGGACACTGAAAATCTCTGTGATATTTTCACCGTTTGGAAGCGTAACTTCGACATTGAGTAGGGCTTCTGATTGGTCAGCCTGACCAATATTAGTCCATTCTACCTTTGCAGGATTGATTGGACGGTTATGCTTGGGGCTACGAGGCGGTAAATCATATGGCCGAGGGGCAATTAGAAGATCCTCTTCTTCTTCTGCATCTACCCACTCAACAACACCTGACCAAACGAGTTCTTTGAATGTCATCTCACGATTTCGGAGTGCTTCCAATTGCTCCTTTTGAAGACGTAGTTCACCATTTTCAAGAACGAGTAGGGGGCGAAGAATCCGGCCCTTGTCAGTATTGATGAATACATCCTTGTTTGCTGAATCATGGCGAATAGAAACCTCGGGTGGAATCACCCCACGACGACGGTTTTTCTTGAGACGATCAACGAGTTTGTGGGCATCCTTGTGTAGACCGAAGATATCGCCATTCACGTGTATTCGAGCGCCTTCCGCCCATCCATCAGGAGCTGAATCAACACCGGCTTCAGATAGCATGCCCTTGATGAGGTTTTCATCAACTGCCTCGGAAACATCAATCATCTGAGCTGCGTTCTTCACGAGACCACAGTTCTGACCTTCGGGGGTCTCGTTAGGACAGAGCCGGCCCCAATGAGTAGGGTGGAGGTCACGAGCCTCGAAGTGAGGTTGGCTGCGAACAAGAGGGCTTGTCACGCGACGCATGTGGGAGAGGGCAGCAAGGTATGTGGTCCTGTCAAGGAGCTGGCTAACACCACTCCGACTCCCAACCCAGTTTCCTGTTGCAAGAGCATGCATAATCTTCGATTTTAAGACATCAGGTCGAAGACAACTACTAATCTTCAGGTCACGCTTTCGGTTGTGATGTCGTTCAAGTTGATACTTTAGGTCACGAGCGAGTTGCTGAAGACTAACACGGAAAAGATCCTCCATAAGATCTCCAGCAAGACGAACACGCTTGTTAGCGTAATGGTCCTTGTCGTTTGGATCACGATTTGTAATTGCCATCTCAAGGACCTGCCGAACAATACGTCCAAGGAAAACTGACTTCTTGCGCCTGCTCTCGGGCGTCTCACCCAAGTGAGGGAGAAGTTCCTTGTCTAACATATTCTGAATTCGCTGCTCGCGGTATTCCTTCTGTTGACCTGCAGCAAACTTCTTCTCGAGCCAGCCAAGAGCCTCTTCGGTAGTATGGACCCCATACTCCTCGTTATCCTTGATTTCGTTAATGTTCGCAACAGTATACTTCATTGATTCTACAGGTCCAGCAATTGCCTGGAAGATTTCCTGATCATTCTGGACTCCAAGAGCTGTCATTAGTAGAACTACAGGGACAGGAGTGCTTCCTGCCGAAGGAATCTTTGCCATTAGCATGCCATCTCGGCGCTTCTCAACATTGAGAGGTTTTCGTGAACCGTCACGCTGAGAGAAAATCTTGGCAACCTCCGTCTCGTAAGTGTACTTCTTGTTCTTCTCGACAGTTACACGGTTTGGCGCGAGGTCTTCCATCGAAATAAGAACACGCTCAGTTCCGTTAATGATGAAATATCCGCCTGGATCTAGAGGATCTTCACCATACTTCTCTAGGAGGCGATGGTATCGATTAAGATCTTCAACAGAACTATGAATATTCAACTTACCAGCTCCACCGTTATCGATATTCTTTGGATGGAGGTTACAAATTTGAGAACGTACCATAATTGGTAGAGAACCAATCTGAACTTTTGTCTCTTCGTCAGGTACAGGCTTGTCATCTCTGTAAATCTTGAAATCCATGAATAGAGGACTCTCGTAGGTTAATTTGCGCAGGCGACACTGTACGGGAGTAGATTCGTGAATAGAACCGTTTGCTTCACGAATCACAGGCTTTCCCAATGAAACGTTCTTGATTCGAACTATGATTTCCTTGTCAAGGACGTCGAGTTTAATCATTCCACCCTCATCGTCTTCGATTATCTCATCCGTGCCAACACGGATGCTACGGACAATTCGCTCCATGCGATTCATTCGCTGGTTTTTGCCGTCACCCTTCTCGCCAGAAGATGGAATGCAGTCATCGTAAGACCCTATCTGATGGTTGACTAGGCTTCTCTCGTTGAAGTATGCTTCAATAATTTCCTTCATACTAATACCTCCCTCAGTGGGCCTCCACAATCAATCGGTAAGCGGTAGATGCACCAGCCGACCGACTGTAACGGACTACCTTGACTACACGATTCGTTAGCCAACCTGCTGGCAAACCTTCAATCATAGCCTCCTCCATCTCCTTTAGGATCTGGACTGCAGGATCGTTAATCAGAATCTTTGGAAGGCGTTCCTTTGCGAGGCGTTCATTACCCTCAGCATCTGTTGTCATGAGAGACCACGGTGAAAGGACCTTGGCCTCATCCTCAACAGGGACCAATTCGTGGTGTGGTACAAGTTCATGGTTCAACACATTGAATCGGTCATTATGGCCGATGATATCCTCGTCTTCTAACTTCTGACTAATCGTACGCTTGACAGAACGTGAACGTCGCGTGCGCGTAGGTTGTTGGCGGATTAATGCCACGTACTTCTCAACAATCTTGTCATCTTCACCGAGGCCAATTCTCTCACCAATCTGCTCAGGAGATAGCATCTTGAGTTGGCTGAGATTTGTGTCGTCCGCCAACTTACTCGCGTGCTCTACATCGACCCCGAGTTCGATGAGTTTCTTCTTTGTTGAACTCTTTACCGCCATGTGAACACCCCTTGCCTCGACACCAAAAACCGATGGACCCGAGCTCAGTCAGGCGGGCCTGAGGGGATTTGAACCCCCGGCCAACGGATTAAAAGTCCGTCGCTCTACCTGGCTAAGCTACAGGCCCATGGCTAATGCTG
>PATC01000032.1 GCA_002712285.1 Methanobacteriota archaeon | reverse complement strand
TATCATTTGCCCAGTCTGCTTTTCGAATCGAACATCAAGAATGAATCCCTCAATCATCCATTCTCCTCCATCTGGTCAATACGTTGACGAAGTCGATCTATCTCCATCTGCTGTTCAAGGAGGACGCAGAGAAATATTGGCTCAAGGGGGTCTGCGGAAGGAAGGAGGCCACCTGCAGAAGCATGCAAACGAATCGCTGTTTGAATTCGATCAAAGGATAACTTCTCCTCGATACTCAAAGGGCGACGAAAATCCTGCCAACGCTCCATCCATTGCTCGATACGCAAGCGCCAAGTCGCAACTGTTCGCCCCATAGCATTAGGAATCAGATGACCTCACTTTCAATCAATACGAAGAGACTGAGAGGGGGCCCTGAAAGTGGTCATAGCACAAAGTGTATCACTGTGCGAATGGCTTTGAACGGGGTTGTCGGATGGATAGGCAATGGGTGAGGAACAGCGCAGTACTATCGGCCGAATTTTGGATGCAGTTGACCAAAGTGGGATACACTATGGGACGGGGTTTCCGATGATTGCCAGTGAAAACGTAATCTCTCCCTTAGTCAGACAAGCATGTGATAGCGACTTACATGGAAGATATGCCGAAGGGCTTCCAGGAAAACGCTACTATCAAGGCTGTGACGACTTCGATACAATTGAAGAAATAGGAATTGAACTTGCTCAGAAAGTGTTCAATGCATCTTTTGCGAATATCCAACCGACCTCAGGAACCGTATCGAACATAGGGGCACTCAAGGCTCTAGTCAAGCCAGGAGATCGAATTACCGCTGTTTCTACTGCAGATGGGGGACACATTTCTCACGCTCAGATGGGAGCAGTGGGTCTCCGCGGCTTAGACTTACACACATACCCATGGGACATCGACCGAATGGAACCCGACATCGATGCTGCCGTTGCAATGATTCGTGATACTAAACCGGCTCTCGCATTATTCGGTGCTTCCGTCTTCCTCTTCCCTACTCCTCTCAAAGAACTCGCGGATGTAGCTCATGAGGTAGGAGCGCGCGTCATGTATGATGGTGCACATGTTCTCGGTTTAATCGCAGGAGGTGTGTTCCAAGACCCTCTCCGTGAAGGAGCCGATGTGATGACTGGATCATCGCACAAAACATTCCCTGGACCTCAAGGAGGATTTCTGCTATCCAATGATGATGATGAGAAGTTTCAACGTCGCCTCAACAATGCAGTATTCCCTGGGACTAACTCCTCATATCACCTACATCACGTCGCAGGGAAAGTTGTGGCATTATCCGAGTTCGAAGCCTTTGGAGAGCAATACGCTCGTGACACTGTAAATAACGCGAAGGCACTTGCAGCCGCTCTAGCATCAGAAGGATTCGATGTTCTTGCCGAGGATCGAGGCTACACTGCGAGTCACCAGGTTCTGACCCGCCACGGTGCAACGGATTCGGGTGCAGGCCAAGTTGCTGCCTCCAAACTGGAAGATGCGGGAATCATCACGAACATGAATATGCTCCCAGGTGATACGAAAGCGATGACTCCATCTGGCCTTCGCCTAGGTGTACAGGAACTAACTCGACACGGAATGGGGGCGACGCAAATGGAAGAAGTCGCCAACTGCTTCAGACGCGTCCTAATCGATCATGAAGACCCTGCCTTAGTCAAGGCAAGAGTCAATGAAATTCGAGCCGGCTTCACAGAAGTGCGTTACTGCTTCCCCGAGTAATCATATCCATACATCATTCTCTGCAGTCAAATCACTGTCTACGTCACCTGTATTCACAACTTCTCGAGGCTCGATAATTACAATCCAACACTCTTCATCGGCTACCGTTCGGTGGCGAACTCCTTTGGGAACAATGTGAATCTCCCCCTCCTCAAGAGGCACATGGTGGCCCTCATACTCAATACGCATCGAGCCTTCCACCACGAGAAAAAATTCGTCAGTATGGTCGTGCTGATGCCAGACAAACTCTCCTTCAATCTTCGCAAGTTTGACTTGATAATCGTTAATCTCTCCAACGACTTTAGGACTCCAATGATCTGTGAATAACTCGAATTTCTTTCTAAGATTCATCAACAATTCTCACCTCTATCATCCGTTCTTCAAGTGAACAACAACATCCATTTCCCATCATCCAAAACATGGCATTCCTTCACGCCATCCACATCAAATGAAGTCAGTACGAACATCACCTTTTGATATCCAATGTGAGGTATTGGACTTGTCAAAACAAGATAGTTACCATCACCTGAACGATCAATCTTATCGATGTGCCAAATCGTTTCTGGATCATCTGGAAAACTCCGTTGTCCAATCGCTTGGATTTTTGGTTGGAACATATTGGAACTGTCCATATTTCGTCCTGAGTCCTCAACTAGGTAATAGACAGGGTGGCCCTCAGGATGAGGTTCTCCAGTCCAATTCAACATGGTAAGATTCGTCACATCGGATACTTTTTTTCCAGTATCTGCATCTAAATTTTGATCGAAGAACTTTCGCCGATGCAGAACAAGATAGCTTGACTCTTCCCACGGATTTGTCAATTGCCACATCACTGGAGGGTTGTCAACAGATTCCTGCGCCAGTAGACGAATCATCATCCATGCTTCCATCTCAGTGGTAATCTCAGGAAAAATCTGAGTTATGGATGGGTCATTGAGATAGTATGAACCTGGACCATGGACAATATTTCCGAGGCTGTATTTGCCCCAATTTGAATCAGACAAATCAATCATCCACCAATATGAATGAGGCCATAAGCTTCCATCAATTTCTTGTTTGAACATCACGAAGATAAGCATTCAGGAAGTCCTTGGACAACGAGAATACAAAATAACAAAAAAAATGCGTTTTTCACACTCATTTGAAGATTCCATACTTCGCCCTATTAAAACCTGAACATTTATCCCCCGACAATTAGGATAGGATGAGGTAATAGGTGACTTAAACATGGAAATTGAGGCTTTGGATAATTACTTCGGCTACACTGAGAAGGGTAGCTCATTTGAGAACGAAATTAGAGCGGGGATTGCGACTTTTCTAACGATGGCGTATATTCTTGTGGTGAATCCTGCCATGCTCAGTTTGGCAGGAATACCATTCGATGATGCTCTGTTCGCCACTGCTCTAGCAGCCTTCATCGGCTGTATGGTGATGGGTCTCTGGGCAAACCTACCGTTCGCTCTAGCGCCTGGAATGGGACTCAACGCGTTCTTCGTGTTTGGTGTCGTGTTTACAATGGGAATTGGATGGGAACTCGCTCTCGCCGCAGTGTTCGTTGAAGGAATTGTCTTCCTGATTATCTCACTACCACAAGTTGGATGGCGCAGTGCGATGATTAACTCGATCCCTAAGGACCTCAAAATTGCAACCGGAGCCGGAATTGGAACCTTCCTCGCAATCATTGGCCTACGTGAGATGGGATGGGTTGTTGACCACCCAGCAACCTTGGTCGCACTTGGCCCGACTGGATCATTTGGCATCGACCACGGTGCAATGATTGCAATGGTCGCCCTTCTAGCGATCGCAGTGATGCTCGCACGCGGAATCAAGGGTGCAATCATCTACGGTGTAATGGGGGCATCGATTGTTGGATGGGCCCTTGGAGCATACGACCCATGGTTAGACAACGCTGCTGGCCTGGGCACTGACGGATGGGTATGCATACCCCTTGACGACGGAGGATACCTAGACCCAGATTGTATCTATGCGTCTGCCCCAGCACTAGGAGATATCTTCGGATTTGTGGGTATGCCTACTGAGAGCCTTGGGGCCTTTGCTGGCGCTCTAGGTGACATCGGCAGTAACCTCGACACGTTCATTCTCGTGATGGTTGCCTTCCTCTTTGTCGACATCTTCGACACCGCAGGCACCCTTTACTCAGTTGGACGACAGGCTGGCTACGTTGACGAGGATGACAAGCTAGAGAAGGCCGATGAAGCATTCATGGCTGACGCTGCAGCAACAATTGTCGGTGCAGCTGTAGGAACCAGCACTACCACCACATACATCGAGTCCGCAGCAGGAATCGAAGAGGGTGGAAAGACTGGCTTGGTCGCTGTAACTGTCGGCGTCCTAATGCTCTCCGGCCTGTTCCTAGCTGGCCTATTCAAGGCAATCCCGCAGTTCGCTGCAGCCTGCGCACTTGTCGCTATCGGCGCGATGATGATGCGCCAAGCTGCTGACATCGATTGGAAGAACAAGGAGATGGCTTTACCCGCATTCCTGACAATTGTGATGATGCCATTTACCTACTCGATTGCAATCGGTATCGCTGCTGGATGTATCAGTTACGTCCTCATCAAGATGGGGATGCAGAAGTTTGACGAAGTGCACCCTGTGATGTATGGCATTGCAGGCTTCCTAATCTTGTATTACGTCGGCCCAGGTGATGGAAACACATTCCAGTGGATCTTCTCATACATCTTCTGAGAACCAATAATTGGGTTTAATGGCCCTGTCGTGGAGCGGTTAGCATGAGTGATAATTTCCACTTTCGACTCCGCGATACTGTACGCACCGTACCAAATTTCCCCATTGAGGGGATTATGTTCCGAGACATTACACCTGTATTGGCAGATGGGACTCTTCTAAGCGATGTCGTGGACCGAATGGTCTCTGACCTAGATTCCCTAGGATGGAAACCTACCCATATTGTTGGGCCTGAAAGTCGTGGCTTCATCTTCGGATCGATGGTAGCGTTGAGATTGGGCATCGGTTTCATACCCGTAAGGAAACCAGGCAAGTTACCTCATGAAATCGAACGAGTCGAATATAGTCTTGAGTATGGTGAGAATGTTCTCGAGATTCACAAAGATGCACTAACTGAGGGAGATCGAATCGTGATCGTAGACGACTTACTTGCAACTGGAGGCACCGTTGCAGCGTCTGTTCGACTTTGTGAGTCAACTGGAGCCTCCGTCATAGGGGGGCTTTTCATGATTGAATTAGATGGTCTAAATGGAACTATTAACGCCGGCATAGATACCCATTCTCTCCTTAATTACCCGGCTTGAATTAAGGACATACTAAGATAAGTCGAGATAATACGACAAACGTGCGAACCATCGCGGGCCTGTTCATCCTCCTCCTGATGATGCCACTTGCTCAGGCACAGAGCCTCAATGAGGTGTTTCAGGAATGTCCTGGAACAATAGTTGGTAGTACAGAACGATGAATTCCTTGGAGTCCCCGGATTCGGCTCCTTACTTCCAATTCTTGCGATGTTAGGGGCTTCATTGAATGAATATCGTAGAGAAAGAAACGTGAACTAGGCTCATTAGCAAATTATTAGCATTCTTTAAAATCTTAATAATAGGCGCTAAGTTATGCCAGATGATACAGGCGGCTTGTTCGATAGTTCAATTCAAGAGAATCAGGCGAAGACGTATGATGTCATCATCGTCGGTGCTGGTGCAGCAGGCATAGGAGTCGCAATTGCACTTGCCGATGCAGGAGTTGAGAACTTCCTCATTGTCGATCGTGACACTGTTGGGAGTTCATTTTCTTCATGGCCGGATGAAACTCGATTCATTACGCCATCATTTCCAAGTAATTCCATTGGAATGCTTGATTTGAATTCGATTGCAGTGGGCGTATCCCCTGGATACAGTATGAAGATTGAGCACCCGACAGGGGCTGAGTTTGCTCAACATCTACAAGATCTAGCACGATATTTCAAACTCCCAATTCAAGAGAATACAGATATCAAAGTGATAGAGAAACAGCAAGATTTGTTTTATCTCACAACAGATGAAGGGGTTCTCACCTCAACGAATGTGATTTGGGCAGCTGGTGAATATCAATACCCAAATATGGACGTATTTTTGGGAAGTGAACTGTGCCGTCATACGGCAACTGTTGGCAACTATGCCAGTTTAGAGGGCGACGATTTTCTCATCATAGGCGGTTACGAAAGTGGAATTGACGCGGCATATCACCTTTCAAAACTAAACAAGAAGGTTAGTGTCTTTGACATGAATAATCCATGGGATTCTACCACATCTGATCCAAGTGTTTCATTGTCAGTATTTTCATTTGAACGCATGCGTAGTCCCAATTTTCACAAAAAAACCGAACTTTTTCCAGGAACACAAGTGAATTCCGTAACGTTGGATAATGGAGTATACGAATTGGAAACTGAGGATGGACGAAGATTTCATTCTGAAGTGCAACCGCTCTTGGCTGGTGGATTTAGTGGAAGTCACAATTTTGTCTCCCATTTATTCGAACAAAGAGAAGACAGTTTTCCTTTACTCTCTGAGTGTGACGAATCAACAGTAGTACCCGGTATGTATCTTTGTGGCCCCTCGGTTCGTCACGACGGGCACGTGTTTTGTTTCATCTACAAATATCGTCAACGATTTGGCATAGTTGCCAATGCAATCGCTAGATCTCTAGGAATTGAGACCGATGAATTCGTGAAAAATTACAGAAGTTGGGGTATGTACTTGGATGACCTATCTTGCTGTGGTCAGGAGTGTTTGACATGTTGACAAAAAGAGAATTGAGAATTTCAAAAATGCTCAGTTTGGAATGGCTTGGTCAAACTCTAGCCAGTCTTTGTTGGATCATCAGCGTATTCGTCTATGGAATTGATTCAACTGGAGACTGGTTGCAATTGTGCGCTGCATCGTGTTGGATGTTGTCAAACATCGCTACTATTGTTGCCATCAACCCTGGGAATATTCAAGAGGATAATTCCTGATTATCCTGTAACTACAGAAACCCCGCCAAGACCTTCCCAAACAGAGCGAATCTCGTCCACATCATCGTGAAGACCCTCCCATCTTTCGCCGATTCCATCAGATGTGACGAATACTACTACTGGTATGCCGAGAACATCGAGATGATTGGCGATTTCGGGTGCATGTATGAACGGATGTGAGATGCTTCGATTGAGTTCATTTTGCATATCTGTGTGCCATTTTACCATGTCATCATTACCCTCACGGCCATCTTTGTTGAAAACCAAGAGTGAGCCATTCGGGATGACCGCGTCCAGTGCACCTAGTGTTGGCTTACAGTGCGTGCACCAAGTTGCAGAAAAGTAAGCAACATACGGGTATGGCATCTCATTGGAAGACCAAGACTGGTTCTGATGATCTTTCAAATTAAATTCAGGAAATACTGGTAGTGGGACTTCCTCGATGATATCCACTGGTTCAGATATATCTGAAGATGCCCGTGTTAGACACCCGCTAAGGGGCAACATCCCAACCATCAGAACGATGAGAAGACCCCTTCCAATCATGGATGTCGGTTATTACGGAAAGAAATCAAAATACTGGTCTGATGAACTTCATATTCAAAATCAATATAGGAAATTCATGTGTGAACTTTGAATCTCTGTCCAAGAAAAGTAAGTGCTGAGATGGGTGCTGTGGTGAGGTAATATGGTTGATTCAGTATCGTATTCGGCATATTCTATACATCGAATGTAACCTTGCAATTTTCATGACTGGTTCCTCTAAGGTACTAATTGCTTGTCTTCTGACAATAGTAATTCTTTCACCGATTGTTATTGCTCAGGACTCTGATGCTAGTTCAAGTGATGAGTCTAACATCATCATTGATGTCGTCCTACCCTTATCTCTGGCGTACATCATGTTCTCACTGGGTCTTGGGCTAAGAGTATCCGATTTTAGTCTGATTTTAACTGAACCAAAGGCATTTGCTGTAGGGCTAGGGAATCAGATGATTATCTTGCCAATAGTAGGTTTTGGGATTGCAAATATCTTTGATTTATCAGGAGAGATGGCTGTTGGATTGATGATTCTAGCTTGTTGCCCAGGAGGAGTCACTTCTAATATTCTGACAAAATTGTCGGGAGGAGACACGGCTCTATCGATCTCTTACACCGCAGTTGTGAGTGTAGTATCCGTGATTACACTTCCACTAATCGTAAGTTTCTCGATGAATCATTTCATGGGTGCTGCATCACCTGACATTGAGATTCTTGAACTCGGCATAACCATGTTTCTTCTGACAAGTGTGCCTGTGATTATTGGTATGCTAATTCGTCGATATTCAGAATCAACGGTGAATCGTATTGAGTCATTAGTCGGAAAAATCGCAGCGGGACTCTTCGTGATAATCGTCATTGCAGCCATTGCGAGTGAATTTGACACACTGATGGAAAATATTGGGACACTGGGGCCGGCGGTTCTCGTGCTCAATATTCTAATGCTTGGAATAGGTTGGAAGAGTGCGACGATTCTAGATCTTGAAAACAATCAAGCGACGACTGTCTCGATAGAGAGCGGCATTCAGAATGCAACTGTGGGTATCACCATCGGGGGTCTCATATTAGCTCCCGAAGCAGGTGCGACACTCTCTGTTTTGAGTCTTCCATCAGGAGTATATGGTGTCCTGATGTACATCGTGATTGCACCTTTCCTCTATTGGAGGATAAACGCATCAAAGACATGATTCAGTCACAGCAACTCTTGTCAAGAGCATCCTGAGCACAGAAACAGGTCTTAGCAGGAACAATGTCAGCACGAGAACTGCGCTCATTGAACAAAGCTGTGACTTCGGCAAGCTCTTCAGGAGCGTCACCACGAGCTTCGAGGCATAACTTGAGACCAAGAAGACCCCACATGTTGTCTTTCCACAGAACAATGTCAGCACGATATACCTCCTCGGCTTCTTCGATGTGTCCCTGCTCTAGAAGCAGCGCACCAAGGATATGGCGAACAGGTTGCATCTGACCCCATGGTTCGTTATAGGCCAGGTTCAGCGAGAGATCTACGCCCCGACGTAGTTCTTCGAAGGCCGCCGTGAAATCGTAATCTTCGCCTGCTTCCTTCGCGAGGAATTGACGGCGATATTCAATTTCAGCATCTAGGATGGCTGCGTTGACATTGAGTATGGACGGACCTTCGCTGGGATCTTGGTACATCACGTTGTTGTGCATCATTCGGCCGGCAAGAGCTGGATTCTGTAGAGCCTCCTTGAACAAGACCTGCTCTGCTTCCGCTTCAGCTACCATGCCCTTGGAGGCATATGCTACACCCCGTGCATAATGCTGAGTGGCAATTGTGGCCGGGAATACTTCCTTATCATCATACATCGGTTCAGCTAATATTTCGTCCCACTTGCCGAAGCGAATCATAACATGCCAAGGCATCGTGACATATGACTCTAGGAAAATAGCACCCATTGGGATGATTCCTGCGAGCATGAACTGGGCACCATGATTGGCATCACCTGCAGGAAGAGTATCTACTGCCTTGCGAGCATATTTCAGCGCGGTCTCGTATTGACCATCAAACATCGCGCACCAGACAATGAAGTGATGATTGTGCATTCGATAGAACTTGTAGAACTGCGACTCATTGCCCGAAACTTGCACGTAATGATCGTCCGCTTCGACAGCCGCTATATTGCATTCGATGGCTTCTTTCCACTGACCTACCCAAGCGTCAATGTGCGATGGCATGTGGACTAAATGCCCTAGACCAGGCATTCGTGTGCGCAAGACATCGGCAGCCGGCAAGGCGCGTTCTGGAAAAGGCGAAAGTTCGAGAGCATGGCAGTAGAGGTGACATAACGCCGGATCTACACGTGCAGCCTCACTTTCTTCGAAGGCGTCTTCCATGATTTTTACGAGAAGAAGTGTATTGTCATCTGCAGGAGTAATCTCTCCAGTGGACGTATTCTTATCCCATAACTGCCATGCTTTCAGATTCATGAGGGCTTCAACATAGATAGCAGTGACCGCTAGGTTGCCCTCATACTTCTCGTACAGAGGCGCCATAGCTTCAGCAAATGCAATGTTTAGTTCCGGCGAATTGCCCATGTTTAGGACAGTTGGATCAGCGGAATCACGGGCTTCGGCAGTGTGACGCTCAGAAAGAGCGCGTATCAGGTCCTGCTCCAATTCGCTACAATGATCCATAACAGTAAGTGCTTGTTGAATAGCATCGTATCCTGAACCAAGGCCTGGAGCCCAATTATAGTTCGAAGAAAGGCAATATGAGATTCCCCACCAAGCCATTGCACAGTTAGGGTCTGATTCTGTGCAAGCAATGAAGCAAGCAATCGCTTGCTCATGGTTGTAATTGAGATAGTGTCCATATCCCTCTACGAAGAGTTTCTTCGCTTCGTCATTAGCACAGGTTACTGTAGTAGCAAAAACATAGTTCGATTCAATTCCAAAGTCATAATCGGACGGCGCAAGGGTCATGGTTTTCATTGGTTGGGATTAGAATATAATCTCTTGCTAATCGTGATTAGTTTGTTGGTGCAGGGGACATGCACTGAACCCATTTGTTGACGGACGTAAATCAATCAACAAATTCCGTTTGGATCAGTCCAATGATGGATGTTAATGTCGGAATAGAGGCCATTGGAATAGGATACCTGTGCACCTAACTCTCCACTCACAGTCCCCTCTGCATGATTGCCAGTAATATTCACTGCATTCGAAGTGCCAAACCCACGGACATACACATTCAATTCGTTGTATACTTCATTGACCACAAGAATGTCAGCGTCGACGACGCAGACAAAGACATCCTGTGTGGAATATGCACCATCTTGGTAGATCATTGCTAAGGATGCATTGAGAAGAGTTGCATTATCACTTCCATATGCATTATCGTCGAAGATGAATACGGATGCACAATCAGAGATGAACGGGCCAGACTGCCAATCCGATCTTTCTGTGCAGTCATCAGGAACGCCGCATGCATTGATTCCGGAAGTGGACCAATTCCATGCGCAGGGGTCACCGGAAACTGACACTGGAATGAATCTTGACGCATGTAATGGATGATCATCAATACTTAGACTATAATAGGGACCAAACTGGTCATCATCAAAGTCGTGGTTTGCAATCTCACATCCTTGTTGCCATCGATATTCAGATGTACAAACATTCACTGTCATTTCGAATTCGCCTATCCAACTGTTGCTTAAATCTGTCATCATTCCAAAATATGGGAAAGACCAACTAGTGTTATATTGGTTTGAAACGACATACTCAGTGAAGAAAATGCATTCATTCGGTTCAAACTCGTATCCGCTCCATGTAGCCCTTCTGGAACGATTATCTTCTTCGGAAAAATCTTGATTTAGGGCTCTATCAAAAATCCAACTGTACACGAATTCCATATGGTCGTCATCAGTCATTGAAACGTTACAGAACTCGACCATGATCCAATGTTCATCTTGGAGGCTACTGTTGTATTGGAAAGTCGTCTCCGCCCCAGTTCCACTCATTACGATAGATGGGGCACCATGGAGCGTTGGGAGGAGGACAGTTGCCGACATTAGGCCCCATGCACTACTCTGTAATTCAGCATCGGCTTGAGCCTCCGCAATCATTTGTTCGTATCCTGCAATAGTCGCGTTCGCAGCGATTAGTGCCGCATTTGTTTGATTCAAAGCCGAGGATAGAGAATCACGCTCGATTGTCAGTTGCGACACCAGAGAGACATTTTCTTGATGTCGGGCAGTGGAATAATTCAGCAATGCGGATAGGTTTGAGATGTGTTCGTTCATCTGTGCCATTTGATTGGATATTTGTACAAACGATTCGTTTGTCGTATTGCTTGTGTTGCTCATCAATTCATTGAGCATTGCAATGTGATTGTTAGCAAGATCTAGCTGAGTTCCGAGTGAGGTAATTTGAGATTCGTGTGCGGTTGCATTGTATTCAGCAGAAGCAAGTTGTGCCTGAACGAAGGAGTGTTCCGATTGGAGTGCCTCGTAGGAAGAAAGTGTGCTATTGTGTTGATTGCTAATATTCGATAACTCTGATTGAAGCGCCGAGATAAACGCGTCTTGTGCTTGCATCTGACTTTCGAGTTCCGAAACTTCTGTTGTCAGATTATCAATAGCGTTCTGCTTATCTGCAATATCAGCATCGTGGTCGGCAATTGCCGAATCCACATCAGATTGTGATACGCAGCCGGCTAGTGGCATTAGAGCCATGATGAAACAAAGGACAAGAGCGGTCAGAGGTCTGTTCATATGGCTACGGTATAATTCAAGCAAATGAAATTCACTGTTTTGATTCACTCATTGAGCCATCCGGAACCAGACCGGAACCCTGCCTCAACCGAACCTGAAAAGTGAAATTACCCCAATTCATAGAACTAGTAGCCCACTGCAAAGTACCAGAAATTGTGATTGCCATTGAGATTGTTG
>PATC01000031.1 GCA_002712285.1 Methanobacteriota archaeon | reverse complement strand
GATGAGAATGATGATGGTAAAATCAACGGCCCAGAATTATACAAGGGATTAATCGAACATATCGGAGATCGTCTTTCTCCAGATCAAATTTCAATGATTATCAATGCGTTAGATAAGAATGATGACAAGAGAATCGACCTAGCAGAGCTTTCTGCCGTTCTTGAAGAAGAGTAGCAAGAATCGTGAGTGGAAATTCAGATTCAAAGTGGCGTGCGGATACCAATTGCCCGAACAACGCACCATCCTGACCATCCTTCAAAAATTGCAAATCCTCCTCCAAAGATGGATGCTGCAATGATGTATGGTAGTAGATGCCAGGATGTAACATCAAACAGGAAAAGCAAACCAAGTACTATACCAAACAATACTCCGAGAGTTCCACTCACCAGACGAGTTGCCTTACCTCGGGCATCTAGGTTGCACTCCATGGTTTAAGAGAATACTATGTGCATATGAAGCGATGTATTTTCTCTAAGGTTAAAATCGGCTCAACTAGTCTACCCAACGATAACGACGTTCACCTGGAAGCCCCTCTGAATCAGGGGTTTTGACACGGATGAATTCCTCCTTGGGTTCTACAATTGAGTCGGTTCGTACTCCTCTATGCAGAGCTTCGTAGTCCTCGCTTTGTATTGGGTAGCGGCCATCTAGACGTTCAAAAAGCATGAATCGAGATGCAATTTCTTTCCATTGTGGTTGGACAATGCCTTCGAAAACCTTCGCCTTTGCACCTGATCCATAGCCGCAGAGTCCGATATGCCTGCCTTCAATTGGGTTATTCTCGTTGTAGTCGCATTCCATGGTCGACATAAGTGCAAGAAAAATCGAACCAGTATACTGATTTCCAATAAGACTTGAAGCACGTTGGCCACGTTCTATTCTTTCGTTAGCAAATTGTTTGAACTCATCCGTCTTGGAGATAGCCCTCCGATAACTATCGTTTAGACGGCCGAATTCTGCCAAGCCTTCAGGCGTATCATCGAAGTGTTCTGGTAATGGCTCCTCGCCGATTTGTTCGACGATTTGATTCCAGATTTCTGTGCCTCTGCGATCGTGTCGAAACACATCAGGAAACATTCTCTTACCTTGGAATGCATATGGGAGGTGGACGATGATACGTTTCCACTGTTCAGTAAGAATCGGGTCATTTTCGGGGTCATGACGCCCGCTTCGAACCACCTTGCCATGGAAGTTGATGAAAGCCTCTTTCACAGCTTCCATGTAACAACGGTTAGAGAATTGTCCATCGAATACAGGTGTATCTCTATGTATTTTCAGGGTCTCTTCAGCAAAGAGTTCGTCGTTAGTCATTTCAGATCGACGTAGTGTCCTCATCATCCTGTCGCTTAGTCCAGAGCGAAGGTTTTGTCCCGCTTCGCGTGCTAGAGCAAGAACACGGTCAATTACGCTTCGGACAGGGACTTCTCTACGGGGTTTGAAGAAATCATGTACCGGGGTAGTGGAGACGCCCCAATGGTCTGGAATAACTAGCAGTCGTGGATTCATGCGTACTAACATTGCTCCGCCTCCTGCACCCTGGGTGTATTCTCCAGATGATTCCATTTCGTACTTCGCGTTGTCACTAAACACTACGATTCCAATGCGGTCTCCATCTTCGCCACCTCTAGCAACCCAGTCCAGAGTGTTGTGGAGGGCATCTACTGCCCCAATACATGCAAACGTCATGTCTACAACATCGCAGTTTCTGAAGCAATCATCGCCATGATCTCTAGTGTAACGCTGTTGGAGCATATCGATGATGTAGGTTGCAGTGGGTTTTGCTCCATCGAGCGCGGATTCAGTACCGAGATATATGCGTCCGATGGATTTAGGATCAAGTCCATTACGATCGATTAGACGAGCGACGGCATTGGCTCCCATTGTTGCAGTGTCTTCGTGAGCATCGGGAATTGCCATTGCATTTAGGCCGAGGCCCTTGTTTAGTTTGTCATAATCTGCACCGCGAAAGGCGGCGAAATCTCGCATGTCAAAAAATAGGCGAGGAAAGTGAATCGCAATATCATCGATACCTACGTCCATGTGCATCCCTGAGCCAGTGGGCCACATTTCTCCATTTCAAACCATTACCAGTATTGTTGGATATAGGTGTGATTTAGATATCCAACAATTTTTCCACAGCACGTAGATTATCAGGATTTTTCTCGAAGTACTCACTTAATTTCGATAGGCCTTTGTGGAGCATTTCGGCTACAGCAATTTTCAGGTCGAGTGGATGAAGTGTTCCTAGACCAATTGCGTTTCGAATAGAATCGATATCCTTCCAGTCACTAGGTTCACCGTATTTTGGGTCAGGTCGAACTTCAAGGATTCCAAATTCAGGTAGAATTACATGTTCTATGAGCTCGTAAACTGGAGATTCAGAATCATTTGGAACGAAATAAGCACCATTTACCTTCTTCTTGAGCTTCTTTGCTCCATCATGAAGCAATATTGCTCCACTAGGATCAGATTTACTCATTTTATGATCAAAAGATTCCATGCGTGCGCCGCTAGTCTTGAGCCCCGATAGTATGGGGGTATGGAGACATGTTGCCTTTGTCCAGCCCTGTGAGTCGGCAACTCCTCGCATGTACATGTGTGCCTTGCGCTGATCCATTCCTCCAATTGCGATGTCGATTTTGAGTTCGAATATATCTGCTGCCTGCATTGCAGGATAGAAGAATTTTGAGAGGTCATCGTCGGATGAGTCTTCGCTTCTACCCATGATGCTAAATGTTCGTCGAACACGATTCAAACTCTGATTCTTGGCACATCTAAGCATCCTCGCCCAGTAATCTGGGTTTTCCATGAGTTCGCTGGCTCGGAGGAAACGTAACTGGCCAGGTCCATCCCCCTCCTCTGGATGGTCGAGAAGTGCTCGGAATACATCTTCCATGTAGTCAGCAGTGAGTTGGATAGATTCCATATTCCCTGCAAATTTATCATTTATCCATGCGTGCCAATCTGCAAGAAAAATCAAGACGTTGGTGTCAGCATCAAGCAGTCGCCTTAGTAGATTAGCAATAACCTTCCAACCAATGTGGGCCTTACCGCTGGGTTCGAATCCAACATAGCTGCGGATTACATCATCCCCGGAATGGCTCTTGCCTCCGTTAAGAATTCCAATAATATGGTCGAGACCGACTGCTTCTTGGACGCCACCAAGCATCGTAATGAGTCGTTCATGGGATGTAGCATCAAGATTTTCCGAGCCATTACTTGCAGAGATCCATTCCTCTGCGCTAGACATCAGATTCGCCTCATTGATTCAACATCTTGGAGAGTTTCTCACCACGGCCAGCTGCCTTAGTGTTATCACCCGCTTCTAGAGCGGCCTCGATCTCAGCAATGAGTGCTTTTGCCATCTCTCGCTTTTCATCACTCATGGACTTGGCCATTGACATGAAATGTTGGGCTCCAGATATGGCGGACTTCGCTTTAGAGGCCTTCTTCACCCATTCCTTTGCCTTGTCGCCACGCTGTTTGGAGTTGTATCCTGTTGCTTCATCAAGGAAAGTGGTGAATCGACGCCTGTCATCTTGGGCTGCCTTCATGGCTTCCCTGTCATCGAAGTTCGGTCTTTCGTTCACAACATCGGTAATCAGAGCATCTCCCTCATAGTGAGCCTTAATGCTAGACATGATACCATGTGAGCCAGTGAATGCGTTATCTCCTGTTGAGGTAACATCGTCAAAGAAGTCTTGAGCTAACTTGCCCAATCCTCCATCTGCTGTCACTTGTTTAACCAATCCTCTCTTGACCGCGAACCGCTCCATATCACTGGGGTGGCAAGGTAGGACTTGAATCCTCTCTGTGTACATTCTCTGTAGACCGGTCACATCATGAAGGCCAAGGTTCTCGGAAGGCCATGGATTCAGGCCACTTTGCTCGTGCTTTGTGCTTGGTTCTAGTTTTGATTTCATTTTCACTGAATCCTGTTGCGGCTCAATCAGCTGTACAAATTGACGAGATTATTCAGCTTACGGATGAGACTGTTTACCTCAATGCTCTAGATTCTGATGAGTCAAACGTACTTGCCATTGGAGACGACGGAGTAGTTCTACTAATTCCTCCTGAGCAACCATCGGGAACAGAAACATTGGTTCCAATCACAGATGAGGATCTCCTTGCCGTAGATTTCCATCCAGCAGGAAATGCTCTGATAGTTGGCGAGTCAGGTGAGATAATTCGTTATGATCATCAAGACCGTCGCCTTTCGAACGTTAGTGGGGCTGGAGCCGTAGAACTCAGCACACTAACGGCCGTTTCTTGGAATACAAACGGGGCTTGGGCTTACATTGCATCTGACAATGGCCTCATCTGGAGATTTCGATCATTGGTTGAAGGTAGCGAGATGGTACCAATAGAGAACACTAAATCTAGTACAGTGCAGGCAATTGATTGCCATTCTATCATCAGATTGTGCGTGGTAGTAACGAAATCAGACGGTATTGCGTTAATCGATGCGGATCATCAGATATCCTGGATTGGTGGTTCATCAGTGATTTGGACTGATGTCGAGTGTGCTTTTGGTAACAACCCTGAATGCATCGCTGTTGGTTCTAATCAGAATCTTGCGACAATTCATCTGGATGATTCAATTGACGGAGGTTCTTCCATGGATGCAGTTGTCTTGACCGAAGCAGGTGGCGAATTCACCCACATTTGTGCCCATAGTTCAGATCGGTTGATGATAGCGATGGTTCCGTTCGGTTTAATCGAACACGATGTAACCAAGGAAGATAGTTTTCCGTGGTTAGATCATGCGGACATCGCTTCTACTGAGGACGAGATTGCAACTCGTCAAGTTACTTGCAGTTGGGGGACTGGAATTGATGATGGCTGGATACTCAATGACCGTGGCAGAGTTGCACGTTTTGTTCCTGATAATGAGATTGACAATCCACTGGTAAGCAGCATAGTTGGTTATGCCTTGACTGTAGTTATCGTAATCAGTGTTCCAGGGATTGTCTTGGGTCTGATTTTCATGAATAGCCCTTCAATGCAGGCTTCATACAATCGTTGGCGTCGGCGCCGAAAAGGGATCGAGCCCTCATTGAAAGATCGTCGAGAAGAGCGTCGTCGAAAGCGTGAATCTTGACTTGAAACTAGGGGTCGCCGTGCGGTAAGGTTCAAGCGGCTCGGACATCGGCAGGGAATCAAGGAGTGGTTCAGATGGCATACGAAGCCTTGGATTTCTACGATGTTGACAGGATGCTTACCGAAGAGGAAGTTATGCTTAGGGATATGGTTCGTGATTGGGTTGATGAGAAGGTCATTCCAAATATTGAGGATGCATACAACGGTGGATACTTCCCTGACGAGTGGATTCGTGATTTAGGTGAGATGGGTGTCCTTGGTATGGTTGTCCCCGAAGAGTATGGTTGTGCGGGCATGTCTTACACAGCCTATGGAGTCGTTTGCCGAGAACTTGAGCGGGGAGATTCCGGTTTACGTTCTTTCTGCAGTGTCCAGGGCTCTCTATCTATGCATCCTATTCACAAGTTCGGAACAGAGGAGCAGAAGCACAAGTATCTGCCAGGTATGGCTAAAGGTGAGATCATTGGATGCTTTGGACTCACCGAGCCAGATTACGGTTCCAACCCCGGAGGAATGGTGACGAAGGCTGAGAAAGTCGATGGGGGATACATTCTGAATGGTGCAAAGATGTGGATTACCAACGGCACTATTGCGGATCTTGCAATTGTATGGGCCAAACTCGACGGCGTCATACGTGGTTTCATTGTTGAGAAGGACGACGAAGGTTTCACCGCTCCTGAGCAGAAGGGCAAACATTCACTCCGTGCATCTGTTACCTCTGAACTCGTGTTGCAGGATGTCTTTGTTCCAGAGGACCGATATTTGCCAGGAGCTAAGGGTCTAGGTGGTCCTTTCTCCTGTCTTAACCGTGCGCGTTATGGTATCGCATGGGGTTCCATAGGTTCCGCCCAGGCTTGTTTTGATGCAGCCAAGAATTATGCTATGGAGCGAATCCAGTTTGATCATCCTATTGCGGCTTATCAATTGATTCAGATGAAGCTGGCAACGATGCTCCGTGAGATTACGAAGGGGCAACTTCTCGCCTATCACCTTGGTCGCCGCGTCGACGAAGACGATTGGTTCCCTGAGATGATCAGTCTAGCGAAGATGAATAATGTAGACATCGCTCTTGAGATTGCTAGAGTTGCTCGTGACATTCACGGTGCTAACGGTGTTACGGATGAGTACCCGATTATGCGACATATGAACAATCTTGAATCGGTCAAGACATATGAGGGTACACACGATATTCACAATCTCATTCTGGCTCGACATATTACTGGAATTCAGTCTTTCACTCGTAGTCTCTGAGGAGATGTTCGGATGCGGCCTGCGGTCGATGTTTTTAGTGAATGGGCGGATGCAGGTAAGGATGCTGGCATGGAAAGTGGCCATGCACCTGCTGTGAATGAAATCCTATCGGCTGCCTTCAAAGAGATGGATTCGAGTATTCTTGAACGTGGATTTACGGCAGTAGATGCTGGTTGTGGTAATGGTTGGGTTGTTCGAATGCTCTCTGAACGTAACGATTGTTCTGTTGCGATAGGTGTTGATGGTGCTCCGTCAATGATTGCAAACGCATTGGCATCAGATCCGGATGGGATGTATTACTGTGCTAATCTAATGGATTGGAGTCCATCTGAACCAGTAGATATTGTCCATTCCATGGAGGTTTTCTACTATCTCAAAGATATCCCGGATATGCTTCGAATCATCAAGGAGAAGTGGCTCACATCTGAGGGTATTCTCGCCTTTGGTGTAGACCATTATGCGGAGAATGAGGAGAGTCTCACTTGGTCCGATAAGGTAGGCGTTCGAATGACTACACACTCGGAGAATGAGTGGAAGACAATCGTTGAAACGGCCGGATTCGATATATTACGATGTTTTCGAGCCGCCCCAAGCGGTGATTGGCCAGGTACACTCTCCTTCGTTGCTCGAGTATCAAATTGATGATTCTAGCCTCAAAATGGTCATGTTTTTTTTGTCGAAGGATATGAAAAATATTGACAATTATTCAATCCGTGATTATTATGTCTCGGACCTCATGGGCGTTTCATGGACGGACAGCCAAAGTTACCCGAGGCAGTTCTTCTTACCAATTTGGATAATGATGTTGATATTGATACCAACTCCTCAATTATTCAATTACTTACTCATTTCAAAATTAACATGATTTCTCTTGATTGGGCAAGAGGATTTTCAGTGAGAAGACTGGTATATTCGTTATCTGTGTTGTATTTATTTTGGATGTTTGCAAAACATGGTGTCAAGGCCTTGATGGTGACTGAGAAATACATCCCTGTTGTATCGGTAATATTCCCTACAGAGTTCGCTCCCGCTGTACTAATTGGGGTTGGATTAATTGATATCAGTATAGCATGTATGTTACTATTCCGCAATCAACCATGGGTCTTGATTTATGCTGGAATTTATCCCTTCATACCATTGAGTCTAACTTTTATCGCTACCGGTGAACTCGAATTGTTTGGTAAATTTTTGATATTCTCACTATCAGTTACAGCGTTATTTACCGCTCCGGTCGAAACTAATATTATTGATTCAATTTTCTCTAGCAGAGAGTATACTCATAATCGATTATTAGCATCAGTAAGTGTTGCGATTTTACTAATTCTCACTTCTACATTATCTGTCTATGCCGTTGCTAATTCATCTGATGGATTAGAGGCTGGTATATCCGTTGAAGAAGATGATTGGCGACCCTACTCAGTAGTTGCTCCAATTGACACTGGAATCAATGTCTATCATGAGCGTTTTATCCTTAATGAGACCCTTCCTGATTGGTTACTAGATGGTCTTGGAGTTACAATGTGGTGTAATTTGACCCTTGAAGGTACTTGGCAGGAGCGTTACGAGGCAGATCAAGAATCTTGCTGGGATATCATCACCTCTTCAGACATTGTCTACTTCCCAGGTACTCGAATTATTGGAACAACGCCCGATGACAATACTGACATTCCAATTTTAGATGATCCTGCAGATGGTCATGGGACAGCTGTAACCGGAGCGGTTCTTGATGCGAATCCGGATGCGATAATCTTCTTTGTAGAGGGATTTACAGATGCTGCAGTTCTAGCAGCTGCAGACCAACCACTAGTCGATATCATTACGACATCGTTTGGCCCCATTGGTTCAGTCCCTGTTCCTGGGATTGAGGATGCGACAAGGGTCGCCGTAGTCGAGAATCACAAGGTACACACTGGTGCTTCAGACAACACACCTTCCCCCGCAGTTCAGGATTCTACTGCGGGCCCTCCTTGGTCAATCGGTGTTTCAGGCTATGCAGAGGAGGAGGATGACCAGAAAGAGACGATGAGTGGCTCCTATCCTGATATGGCCGCTGATTGGACTCAGATGTTGCCGAATCACGATGACACATCAGGATATCATGAGACCTCTGGAACCTCATTCGCGACTCCTCGAACTGCTGGTATTCTCAGCCTTGTTCTGACAATGCTCAGAGAAGATGTGGAGGACATGGGTTCTGGTGCTTCCGTTGAACGTGGGGGTCTACTTGTCAATGGAACTAATCTTAGTATTTCGAACTCGGATCTTCGTGATGCATTGAACCTCTCTGCATGGTATCCCTCCTTTTCGACATGGGATCCATCAACTGGAACATTACCCATCTCTCCTGTTGCGCCTTGTACACAGGTTGGTTGGGGTGTAGTTAACATGTCAAACGTCGAGCCGATTCATGCACATCTAGCAGGTATACAGAATATGCCTGATAGACCCGCAGACGTTGTGGCTTGTATGGAAGCTAACCAAGCAATTCGAGAGGCATATTGGGGGGATTAGGTGGGTTCTGCAGTCGTCAAAGCTGTAAACGTAAATCCTGAAGGTGGAGTCCCCAAGTATCCTGTTGATTCTGCTTTCCTTCGCAAGAGTGGAGTTGAGGGGGACCGTCAGAACGATATGAAGCACCATGGCGGTCCAAATCGTGCGGTTTGTCTCTTTTCTAGCGAGGTAATCGAAGATTTGAGGGCTGAAGGGCATCCAATTGAGACCGGTTCTGTGGGGGAGAACCTGACAATATCTGGTTTAGATTGGAACCTTATTCGTCTAGGTTCTCAGTTGAATGTTGGAGATGCATTGATTGAGATTACAGGCTCGGCTCCACCCTGTAGGACAATCAAAAATTCGTTTAATGAAGGCGATTATTCGAGAATATCTCAGAAGAAGAATCCTGGTTGGTCTAGGTGGTACGCAAGGGTTTTGACAGAGGCTTCAGTATGTCCTGAAGACAAAGTATCGGTTCTGAATGGATAATCAGCATTTAGGTTTCTTGAATTGAAACTGAAAACGTTACCACGGTAACATCCACTGTAATCTCTTCATCAGAATCTTGGCCAATAGGGTCGAAGCCTAGAGGGGAGTTGACATCAAGATCCAAATCTAGGGACAAGGCACCCAATCCCCAACCTGTTTGAGACCAGTTTTGGAGTGCTTGATACTCATTGGTTGAGAAAACAGTAACTGACTCCCCGTCGTAATTTGGATATACTCTCAATTTGAGGTAGATGGGCTGGCAACTACTGTCTTGTCCTGAAAGGTCATTGGATGTGTCGTTCCATTGAGCAGTGAGATCATTTTCGATAATGTCACCTGCAACAGAATCACATTGAACTGAAACGCCTTCTTCTTCTTCGGATGTGATAACTACTTCGATTATTCCTATTGAGTATCCATCGCTAATACTTAGATCACTCAAATCGAACTGAATATTTGTCGTTTCATCGTCTTGTAGTGTCTGTACTGACTGCATAGTTTCATTCATGGTTGAGAATGTAATCCTGTATTGATTATCCTCTGCAAAATCGGATATTACATCCGTCCTGTAAATGACAGTATCATAGCCAGTGTAACTTAGTAATATCAGAGCTGCAATAAATGATACAATCGTGAATTTATTGCCAGCATTGTTGGAAGTAATGTTAGACATGACCTCAGTTAAATCGCCATTAGAACTCATTCAATCAACTCACAATAGAAGAATATAGGAAACATAGGATGACGATAATTGCAGTCAATACCCCCATCGACTTAGAAAAAAGTTGGATTTCATTTTCGCTGATATCTGGTTCGTGTAGTTCATTTAGAGAGCTCAATTTCTTAGAAATACTCTCACCTTCACCAATCAGCGCATTCATAATTCGTTCTTCCCAACCTATGAAGATAGCAACAACCATCGCCAATATTGCTGAAGAAATCATCGAGGAAACAGGCAAAAACGATTGTAGTAATTCAATCATCGTCGATGAAACAATTAGTAGCATTAGTATGACAATGATCCTTGTCATCCACTGATTCTGCTCTGCTTCAGAATCGATTACATCGAAATGAAGAAGAACGTACATGACCATCAATGGGGCAAAAAGTAACAATAGAGCTTCTGTAGTAAATTTGTACCAAATATTGTAACTTTCAGGAAAACTCTCGCATACGGTGTACATGCAACTATCTACAATATCCAGAACAGCATAGTCAGCAATCCCACTTATTAGGCCAACTCCAAGGATTAGGAAGATAACAATCGTAAATCCATTGATTCCTTTAGTGTTAGCTCTCCAAGTCTCTCCAGCAGCTAACGATAAAATTGCAATAGTTGCCAATGAATTAACTACTGTATAACCTATCCAGTTTGGGACGTAAGAATAAGATCCAACTCCTGCTTCGATGGCAGACCTAGCAACAAATTCATCGTTAATTGAAAGGAGTTGTGCTAACCACCATGTCATTTGTTGTCCGAAGAAAGCTATGAGCATGGTTCCTGCTGCTAGAGACATTCGTCGTGCAGTGTCATCTCCCTCCAACATTTCTTCGGACAAGAATCGAAAGTAAATTGGAATCAAGATGATGAAGGATGGGGCCAATAGGATTTGCCAAAATCCAACGTATTTGTATTCCGTTAACATCATCGAAATTATGATCGCCAAACTCACAAGGAAGGTTGTAGGAGCAACAAGTTTGATTGTTGAAGATTTTTGAAATACTGGGTATGGGTAAATGAAGGGAAAAATTGCAGCAATAGCAAATGCTGCTATGCTGAATGAAAAGAATAAGTATTGAAAAATATCGAATTGCGATGTTATACCCATATTCTCCCACCAAGATGTGTCTCTTACTGAAACGGCCGCATAACGTAATCCAAAGAAAATTAGAGCCCAGCTTAACATATATCCTGCAAGGCGATCCATCCACATTCGATTTTTTGATCGATTGAGAAGAATGAGGCTTGTAACACCTAGCAAAAAGTAGACAATTGCAGCAACAGGAACCATCGATTCCTGTTCGGCCATACTCAACCGTGTGGACACTAGGTTATACGCATTATTCCGTATTTGCTAAATCCTGCACAGCAATATTACGAAGGTTCAGATGCCTGTAGTCTAACCGGGTAATATGTCTTCATTGGAGACTCGCCTCCTCTCTCCTTGGCCAATCTGGGACCGCCTCCTTCCTGCTAATGGGGGCGTAAGGTCTTCTCTTGTGCGTATTTCTGTTCTAACAATTATCACAATGCTGCCACTCTATGGCCTTACAAATTGGATGCAAGTATGGATTGGTCGTTCTGTGATGAATCCCCAAATTGGACTAGACCGAGAGATCCCTGCTATTCCAGAATCAGTTTGGATTTACCTTGGTTTATTCTGGTTTGCATATCCGATTCTACTTCTTCTTGTTCCTAAAACTCAAGCCGGAGTCAAGTCGCTCATTACAACGCTTTAAACCCTATTAATAGTGGAAGTTATCAGTATCATGATTTTTTTCTTAGCTCCGGCAGAGGTAGACCTACGAGATCAAATGATTGCTGCATTAGTTCATACCGATTCGTTTACCTCCTCCGTTATTGAGACAAAGTATAGTGTAGATCAACCGATGTCATCTTGGCCTTCATTACACGTTTCTCACTGCGTAATCATATGGGCAGCAGGCCGGCAATGGATGATACATAGTGGGCGCCCAGATTTCCTTCGTGTCCTATATGGTACATTCCTACTTCTGATTATCTTCTCCACTCTCACGACAAAACAGCACCACATATTCGATTTGGTTACCGGGGGTGCTTTAGGGCTCTATGGTTCAGTGCTAATGCTTAGACAATCCACATTTAGGTCAATTGACATTCATTCAAGTGCTTGAAGAATAATTTAGTCACATGCGGGCCCCCCTCATTCTAATCGGGCTAGTTCTACTGTTGGTTCCAGTAGTTACCGCTGAGGATTATACCGTATATGGGACTGTAACAACATCTCGTAATACTGCAGTGGCTTACGAGCCACTTCAAATTCAATGTGTAGGGAGTGATGTTTGCGAGCGAAACGACGGCTTAGAGACAATGACTGATTTCGCCGGAAGTTATCGTTTAACACTAGATGTCGAAGAGTCAGATGCAGATTCAAAGCTATACATAACCGTCTCAGGACAGGCTTCGATTTTCACAATCGATTGGAATTCTTCCGAGGGCCAAGGGGAAAGACAACAACGTCATGACATTACCCTCCTGGGTGACGAAGGAACGTCCAGTGTAATCGGTGGATTCGCCTGTGGTGGCTGCTTCCTCTTCTTCGTATCTATGTTTGTAATACTTCGAACATTCCGTCGTTTGTTGACTAAAGATGGACGAAATGAGTTTGTAGGACGAAGGCATATGCCGATTACAGATTGTCCTATTTGCGACCAAACAATGCCACGTCACCTATTGGTCCGACATCTCATTGTCGATCATGAGATCGATTCATTTGAGGCAGGGGATATTGTGGCCAAACATATCCGTCCTCCTGGTTTAGGTTGGGATCCGGATGATGAAGAATCGTAATCTTGAGCATCATGGTTCATGCCGAATCTTGATAGAGGACATCCCATTGGCAAAGATTACCCGGGTGTAAAGATGGATATTGCTGTTCTAATCAAATACGTTCCTGACTCGACTGCTAAGATTACTGTCAGTGGTGATCGAGTGAATGAGAGTGCAGTTAGCAAGTGGTCAATCAGCCCATTCGATGAATATGCTTTGGAAGCTGCACTCAGTATAAAAGAGTCCGCTGGGGCTAGTGTAACAGCAATCACCTGTGGTCCTAGTAGATCGGAGAAGGGACTTCGAGATGCTGCTGCTGTCGGCGCCGATGCCCTCGTGCATGTCGCCATAGATGATTTGACTTCATTGGATTCAACTAAGATGCAGGCACTCCTTGCTGCTGCTGTTCAGAACACTGGTGCATCTATCGTATTCTGTGGGAAGCAGGCAGCAGATACGAATGCAGGTAGTACAGGTCCCGGTGTGGCTGAATTGATGGGAGCAGCATGTATCACTGGCGTGACTGAGGTCGGAGCCGATGATTCAGGCCTATCTGCACTTCGAACAACTTCCGGAGGTGCTGAACGCGTCACTCTATCCGCTCCTTGTGTGCTTACCTTTGACAAGACAGATTCAGAGCTTCGCCGTCCTAATGTGAAGGGTATCATGATGGCCAAAAAGAAGGCCATTGGCTCTCACGATGCTGCATCACTTGGGGTTGACGTTTCCGGGTCTACAGCAAATATTGCATCCCATGCACCTCCAGCAGAGAAGGCTCCTGGTCAGATGTTTGAGGGTGCTTCGAACGTGGATGATGTTGTTCAGAAGTTACGTAATGAGGCTAAGGTACTCTGAGGAGGTATGGAAGATGGATGTTACAATTATTGCTGAGGCTAACAAAGACGGGATTCACCCTGTGACTGCACAAATGGTCACGGCCGCTGTCAAAATAGGAGCTGCACCAACAGTCCTTTGCCCTGGGGGATTAGGATCAGATTCAGCCGCTAGCATAGAGGGCGTAGGTTCAGTGATTTCAGTGGAGGGTGATTGCTTTGCATCATTTGATGGTGGGTCTTGGGCGACTTCGCTTAACAGCGCATCCGGTTCAGGAACTGTTTTTGCTGCTGCTACTCCGAACGGTCGTGAAATCGCTGCGAGGATGGCAGCCTCACGCGGTATCCCAGTATTACAAGACGCTACAGAGATCAGTGATGGCTTGACCATTCAGCGCCCAATTTACTCTGGCAAGGCTATGGAGACAGTCAAGGTTGACGGAGATTGTGTTGTGACCATTCGACCTAACGCATTCCCGGCCGCAGGCTCTGGTGGTTCAGCATCTGTATCTACCGTGAATCACTCTACTGATGTGAACGTCACAGTTCAGGAGGCTATTGCCAAGGCAAGTGCTCGGCTAGATGTTGCGGAAGCTGATATTGTAATTTCAGGTGGCCGTGGTATGGGTAGTATCGACAACTGGTCCGCTCTTGAAGAGGTCGCAGACCAGATTGGTGCCGCTGTGGGGGCATCCAGAGCAGTAGTCGATGAATGGGGTCTCTCCCATAGTATCCAAGTTGGCCAGACTGGTAAAGTCGTGACACCTACTCTCTACATCGCAGTGGGCATCTCTGGAGCAATTCAGCATCTTGCTGGCATGCGTTCGTCGAAATACATTGTTGCAATAAATAAGGATGCAGACGCACCCATCTTTGGTGTAGCTGATTACGGTATTGTAGCGAACTGGGAAGATGCTCTCCCCGCCCTCAAAGACGCGTTCTCATCCCTCTGAGTTATTATCAAGTAAATCCAAGACATCATCATCATTGTCTTCTCCTAGAACGTGTATGGTTACAGTGTCTGACGCTGCCGTTCCTCGATCTGTCTCGGCCGTCAGTGTGAATGAATGGTGACCAGACTTCAATCGTACTTTAATCGCGGGTGTATCACCAATTGGCCTCCCTTCTTCATCTCTCCATTCCCAACGGACTATACTTCCATCCACACTTTGCGAACTTCTTCCATCTAATGTGACAGTTACTGTACCATCATCAGTTGGTTCGACTTCGCGGTCCTCGCCTGAATCAACAATAGGCGGCTGTGCACTAAACACATCTTCATCGATGATATTTTCAAGAAGTTCATTCTCATCTGATCCTTCATTTACTTCCTCTTTTTCAACACCTACTTCATCTTCAAGATCGGACAAGAGGTCCTCTAATTGGACATCTGTCGTCGCAGAATGTGCATATTCTTCCATTTCTTCATGAGTAAGGATATCTTCAATTTCTTCAAATTCCTCACTCGAAGCTACAGAGGTGCTTTCGAGGGCATCAGCGATATCCATCGACCCTGTACCGCTTAGAGCACCTCCAAACAAATCAGGGTCCTCATCTAGCATGCCATCTATATCACTATCATCAACTTCAATACGTTCAGCATCAGGATCATAGAGATCAATCCGGTTTATTCGTGTGTAATCGTTCCGATTATCACCAGAGATTGCAATCAATCTCCCACCTATGTCTGAGACGGTTCGATCGATTAGTCCAGGGTGTTCTACAGCCCATGCCTCTTCCATGGGTGCCATGAATCTTCGGAGATGAAACCACGCCCCGATGAGAAGATCGTCGTCATGAACACGGACATCTTTGATTTCGTATCCAAGTTGTGCCCATTTTATCCCTTCATCGGAACCAACTTGGTATTCGATGACATCACCATTTTCAAGACCTGCTAGGACTCCGGTGAGGGTCCCAAATAGAGAGGTGGCAGGTGAATCGATTTCAGTTGTATGGATTAATTGTCCAGATTCAGAGAAGCATTGAATCACGGTCTGCGGCGTCTCCGAGTCCGTCAAACCAATACATTCTGATGATACGACGAGTATGCCGTCGGGCTTGAAAGTCATTTGCGTGATCCTATCAGATTGTTCTGTCCGTGGTCCAATTGTCGCTATGTTTTCACCACTAGCGTCGATGAGATGGATCGTACCTTCATCGTCGGCAATTGCGAATGCACCACCATCGTCCCTAAGAGCTGCAATACAAGTTTCACCGCGTGATTGCTTGGTTTGTGTCACACCTTGAGAATCAAAGAGAGTAGCCTGTCGAATCCCATCAATCACGAGAAATCGGGTCTTATCTGGCGTGTGAGCGAGGATGTCCACTCCTCCTGCTGCATTTACACGCCAACTTTCGTTCCCTTCGTTATCGATGCAGATTACATCATTTGAGACGAGTCCAACGATAGAAACTCCATCAGTTAGCGCTACAATGTGATCTCCTTCTTCTTCGAGCCGTATCTTTGTTGGCTCAACATCATTATCCATTGTAGGTATTAAGGTCAGCATTGAATCGTCGTCTGTCCAATGGAGTATCGAACCATCTGAACTCAGGTCACATGCACGAACCCTTGATTCGCACGGGATTCGGCGAATCGGCTTAATCCGGTGGGGCATAGTCTGAATTATTGCTGAGGGGATTTAGCAATGTCCGTATTTTGATCTCATTCTTGATTATGAATATCGAGGGTTTCATCGGTTGAAGATGGTGATTTCTTTGCTCCATCATTTCGAATGGATTCTACTGCAGCGAGATACTCCGTTGTGATGGTCCCGCACACATAATTCCCAGTGAAGCAAGAAGTATCGAATCGAGTAACTCTGCCCCCCCCTGCATCGATTACGGCGGCTTCGAGGTCCTCTAAAGTTTGATAGATGAGCCAATCTGCTCCAATGGCTTCGGTGATTTCCTGATTTGTTTTCCCGTGTGCGATATACTCTTGCTTTGCTGGCATGTCTATGCCATACACATTTGGATAGAGTACGGGTGGTGCAGCACTTGCAAAGAATACTTCTTTGGCACCCACATCGCGAGCGAGTTGTACAATTTTCCTAGAGGTATTTCCACGAACGATGCTATCATCCACGAGAAGTACACGTTTTCCAGCAAATTCGTGAGGTATAGGGTTGAGTTTCTTCCTTACACTATCTTGTCGAATCTTCTGACCTGGCATAATGAAAGTACGCCCAACATATCGATTTTTGACGAACCCTTCTCTATATTCTACACCCAGGGTTCGTGCAACTTCCATTGCAGCGATTCTTCCGCTATCTGGAATCGGCATAACTGCGTCGATTTCATGGTGGGGGTATTTTGCCAGAATTTGCTTTGCGAGGCGTTCACCCATCCGGATTCGGGATTCGTATACTGATATCCCATCAATGACTGAATCCGGACGAGCGAAATATACGTGCTCAAAGATACAGGGGCTGAGACGGGGTTTAGGATGGCAAACTCGACGAAGTACTCTGCCATTTTCATCGACAAAGACAGCTTCTCCAGGAGCGACATCACTTACGATTTCACATCCAAGTGCTGTAAGAACAACACTTTCAGATGCGAAAACATGTGTTGAACCATTCTCGTCTTCCCTTACGCCATGAATTAGGGGGCGGATTCCAAGAGGATCGCGGAAGGCGAGAATACCATACCCTGACAGGACAGTCACCGCTGCGTACGAACCTTCTACTCGAGCATGGACACGTTCAACGGCATCAAATAGGTCTCCGCAGTCAAGGTAAATTTCACCTTCTATTCGGGTCGCATGCGCGCGTTCAAGTTCAGTGGCAAGGACATTGAGTAGAACTTCCGAGTCGCTATTTGTGTTTACATGACGCCGATCGTGGTGAATCAAATCATGTAGCAAATCTTGAGCATTTGTTAAGTTACCATTGTGAGCTAATGCCATCCCATAGGGGGAATTTGTGTAGAATGGTTGTGCCTCTGCGGAAGATGATCCACCCGCAGTTGGATAGCGGACATGGCCGATACCCATGGGGCCGCCAAGAAGATCCATGTGGCTCTGACGAAATACATCGCCGACTAAACCATTGGATTTTCTCTGGTGGAATCGTTCACCGTCGCAGGTAACAATCCCTGCTGCATCTTGACCACGATGTTGTAGGACTAGTAATCCGTCGTAAATTTGCTGCCTGGCTTGTTGGCCAGACGGAGCGAGAATCCCAATGATGCCGCACATGGGTCCTCAACTTGTTGTCGTGCGGCCGCCTTATGGACATTGAGTGGGCCAAGATGCTGCTTACTTGCTACCAATGAGACGATTTCGCTTGGACCATCGGTACTTGCGTCGGCGAGCAGTCACGCCATATCCGCATGCGGAGCAGGCGCGCTTCTGCTTGTGGTAGGAGTGACGGCCGCAGCGCCGGCACCTGAAGTGAACGATCTTCTGACGCTTACCCATGGATGGAGTGCCTTTGCTCATTCGCTCACCTCAGCAACCTCGCGACTTTGCATCTTCTTATGAGGCTTGCCGAAGCGAATTGAGGCAAAATACACACTCATTTCCGAAGTGTTTGAAGCCTTGAACTCATTGTTGAGGTTGTGACTAACCATCGTGGGGCTATCCTAGTCGCGGTTATATTCTTGCTGCTTTCCCTTCAATCGTTATCATCCTCGGCTACCGCAGAGGTGACATCTGATTCTATCGATTGTGATTCTGAGATTGTTAACGCAGGCCAAGAAGTAAATTGCCAGATTGATCTTAGTGCAATACCTGGGGCATCTTCACTTCGATTTGAGTATATTATTGATGGCGAGTCAAACCCTGCTTCAGAATCAGTTCTCAGTGTAGGTGTTCAACATAGTTGTGGGATTTTAGAAAATGGCTCAGCAATATGTTGGGGCAGCGATCCACACGGGCAGTTGGGAGATGGAGGGAGTTCAGACAAGTATGTTCGCCCCACGAACCACATATCATCTCCTGATGGATCCCCATTCAAGTCTATATTTGCTATATATCATCGCACTTGCGCTCTGACTTTTGAAGGCCATCTGTACTGTTGGGGGTACAATCCTAATGGTGAATCTGGAGATGGTACGACGAATACCTACAAGTCTCCAACAAATCCTGTCAAAATCCCTTCTAACCGCACCGTTGAAACTGTTGGAATGGGCCGTAGTCACACTTGTGCCATTCTAGATGATTCATCACTGATGTGTTGGGGCTCAGATTCATGGGGTATTCTTGGAAATGGGGATGCTGAGACGTCCGCTCAGTATGAGCCAGTTCAGGTGCCAGTTCCTGATGGTAGGACCCTAAAATCAGTTGGTGGAGGGCAGCAAAATACCTGTATCCTTCTCACAGATGGTGGCGTTATGTGCTGGGGGAGAGATCATGTTGGTCAGAATGGCGATGGAGGCACTTCATCAACCACATATTCTGCCTCTTCCAATGTAGCATTGCCTGATGGGAGAGCCGCAGTTCACTTGGCTGTAGGACATTTTCATTCATGTGTTATTCTTGACAATGGACAGGTGTCTTGTTGGGGCTTTAACACGGATGGAATGCTTGGAGACAACACCACTAGCAATTCTATTACCCCGTTAATCTCGCATCTCCCAAATGGATCTATTGCAGTAGATTTGGCTTTAGGAATTCATCACTCATGCGCAGTAATAGAAAATGGCTCAGTATATTGCTGGGGGCACAATAACAAGGGTCGCTTAGGTGTAGGTTTTACTGGCGGTGAATTACATACTCCTCAGCATGTAGTCGGTGCGGAAGATGTCGTAGCAATCGACGCTGATGAATGGCACACCTGTGCTTTGAATCGAAATGGAACGATACTATGTTGGGGCTTCAATAAACAAGGCCAACTAGGATTGGGACATTCTGGTGATCGAAATACGCCAAACGAATTGGATTGGTCATCTGCTCCATTTGCGGCTCCCTCAGGAGCAGCTCCTCCCTCCATATGGGTCAACGAAGGTTTGCGGGGTCAAATGCAAAAGGATGAGGGTAATGTATGGAATCTTAGCATACCTCTGCCTGAAGATACACCGCTTGGGAACTATGGTCTTGAACTCAATCTAATGATGATTGATGGAACTAGGAAGACAATTTCCATGAATAACGTAATCGAAATTATTGGTGTAGATTCAGATAGGGATGGCGTTGTAGATGCAGAGGATGCTTTCCCAGATAATCCCGATGAAAATTCGGATCGTGATGGCGATGGAGTAGGAGACAATTCTGATGTATTCCCTGATGATTCATCCGAGACCTTGGATGGCGATGGTGACGGTATTGGAGACAACAGCGATGCGTTCCCAATTGATCCAACTGAATGGAAGGATTCAGATTCAGATGGTGTAGGTGATAGGGCCGATTTCTATCCTTATGATGCTAGTAAATCCAATTCGCCCTCTACATTGATGATTTTAGCACCCGCGGGGGCAGTTCTTTTCCTTCTCTTCGTAGTTATGTTCATTCGAGTATGGACCAGGAAGGATTCGGCAGACGGAGCAACTACCCCTAAGTTCCGTGGACGAAATAATCCTGATCGCAAATTCTGAGTTCAATTCTGTTTACGGCCAAGAATTAGAAGGGGGTCTTCCTCTTCTTCCAAAGATGCGGTGAGTGTAGAAAGAGTATAGCCGAAGACGATGAACGCCCCGGTAGCTAATCCTGCCCATTGGATTGTTAGTGTGGCGAGGGTCTCTTCAGTTGGAATTTCACCAATTATCGCCAAGATACCTAAAGTTGAGAGGGAAAGGAATAGGAGTCCGAAAATTTGGAGCAACGGTGCACGTCCTCTCATGATTAGGCCTAGCATAGATCCTGCGAGAATGAGCCATACCATCATCGCAGTCCAGAGTGCTTGCACAGCAATGGAAAGTAGTCGTTCATCGAACACTGGGGATGCCTCTCCTTCAACCATGGTGAATAGGGTAATGACTACGATAGCAGCACCAAGGCCTGCACCCGCTAATCTACGCATACTCATTCTTCTTCACCTCCAAGATTGACTTCGATAATCTCCTTCATCCGCTCGATTTCTTTATCGCTGAGAGGTTCAGAAATCTTAGGAACAGTGGCTCCTGATTCAATCTGTACCATTAGGGCGATGGCGATCATGGCAGAAAGTATAATCCCTAGAAGGCTACCAATCGCAGTGGTAAGGGCGTTGCTAATCTCAGTGGTTGAAATTACTCCTGATTCAATCCAAAGAAGCGATCCTGCTAAGCCAAGCGATGAGGTAAGGATTAGACCGATTAGTGTAATCCAACGGCCATCACCATATATCCAGACGATTACAATTCCAAAAATCGATGTCGACACTAGTCCGACTACTCCAGAGGCTGCGAATGACGGCCAGCCTTGAGGTGCTGAGAGAAACAACCATTCAGGTCCAGTGGTGAGTAAACCTAGGATTACTACAGTAGACAACAAAAGCAGACTTCCCGAAGCCCTCCAACCTCTTGGTACCGGGCCTACTGGTGTAACACCGCCGAAGACCATGAGATAGGTCCCCATAGCAAGAATTCCGATAATGAAAGAAGTGAACAGTCCAATCTCGGCAACGATTGCAGGGTATTGTCCAATTGAACTGGTCGCCGTAATCCCTAATCCAATCAATACTAGTAAAGTAAGGGGCTGAAAACCGATTCTTTGGATACTATTGGATCGATGTGTCCAGAGCATTAGGGTGCCAGGAAGTCCAACGAAGAGAAGCGTCCAGAACGCTGCTGCATGGACGTCCATGTATATGTGACCGAGCAACCAATGCAATGAACGTTGATGCCCATCAAGGTCGTCGAACGCACAGCCCAGCATCTGGCTACGTCACGACACGCTCAAATAGGGGCCGATGGTCGCCGAAACGCTACGGAGGGGAATGTATGGTCAAGATGCCGCGTAAGGTCATGCGATACAGTCCTGCTGCTGGTCGTCACACTGAGCACACCGTTGAGCGGGTCAAGAAGCGACGTGCATCCGAACTCAAGTGGGGGCAACGTCGTTTCAGGCGCGTCACTGCGGGTTACCGCGGTTTCCCACGTCCAAAGCCTGAAGGTCGCGAAAAGCCGACCAAGCGGATTAATCTCATCTACCGTTGCACTGAAACTGGAAAAGCCCACTCTCCAGCAGGTCAGCGGGCTAAGAAGTTCGAGCTAGTGGATAAGTGAGGGTGTCAAACATGGTCAAGCGTTTCCTTCGAGTATCCTGCAAGGACTGTGGGAACGAGACTGTAATTTTCGAGCGTGCTTCCACCATAATCAATTGTGGAGTATGTGGTGCCCTCTTAGCAGAGCCAGCGGGTGGCAAGGCTAAGCTTGTTGGCTGTGAAATTCAGGAAGCCCTCGAGTGATCGGGGGGCTTCCAAGAATGTCTGACGAAATTGAATATCCTGAAGAAGGAGAATTTGTAGTAGTCAATGTTCAAGGAATTGAGAAGAACGGAGCCTACCTTTCCCTTCAGGGATACTCTGACGATATCCGTGCCTTTGTGTTCATTGGAGAAGTCAGTTCTGGATGGGTTGCTCGCGTTCGAGATCACTTGCGAGAAGGGCAGAGAACGGTCGCTCGTGTCACTCGAGTTCGAAAGGATAAGCGCAGTGTTGATGTTTCAATCAAGTCTGTTTCTGACGAGCGTAGGCGCGAAACACTCCAAGATTGGAAGAATGAACAGAGGGCTAGTCAGCTACTTCGGATCATCTCCGAGCGTGTGGGTTGGCCCGAGGAAGAGTATGAGTCAATGAGTATCCAGTTATCTGATACATTTGGCGGTCTCTATGCTGCATTTGAGGCAGCAGCTGCAACTCCAGAATCTCTTGCCGATTTCGGATTTGAAGGGGATTGGATTCCAATGCTTGTTGAGATTGCATTAGAGAATATTGTCCCAGCAAGTGTTACCATTCGTGGCCGTTTTCACATTGAGGTTTGGTCCGAAAAAGGCGTAGAAGCAATCCGAATTGCTCTAGCCGCAGCTGAAGATGTTGCGAAGGATATGGAAGAAGTGGAGATTGATTGCTATTATGACGGTGCACCTGAGTACAGAATCGAGGTTGTTGCGCCAGATTATAAGTCAGCTGAGAAGGCTTACGAGCAAGCCAGAGATCTGGCTTCTTCTGAAATTAAGAAAGCCGGCGGTCGATTTGAAATTCATCGAGAGTAAGTTCAGTTCGTTCTCTTTTCCCGGATGGTTCTTGAACCCGGTTGCAAGCACTTGGATGCATAGGTGATTCATTATGGCTCGAAGTCGACTTCAGAAGTGTCAATCTTGTGGCCAGTATGGTTTAGGCAAGGAATGCAATGAATGTGGAGGTCCTATGATTGCTGCTGCACCCATCAAGTTCTCCCCCGAGGACAAGCAGGGCGAACGTCGAAGAGAGAGAAGACAGGTTGGTTCGGGCACTTGGGCGGCTCTTCTACCTACTCTTGATCCTCGAGGTGAAGAGGAATGAACCGTTCAATGATTCATTGGCTCAGTGATTCTAAGGAAATTCCTCAAGAGATGGTCATCTTACTCGCTCTCCCGGGAGTAGGAAATGTAGGCAAGGTTCTCGTCGATGCCATAATCGAAGAGCACTCTAGCGATCTAATCGCTTGGGTGATGCATCCCGATTTACCTCCACATGCAACATTGGTCGATGGTTTACTGCGGCCTCCTAGAGTTGAAATCCATCTTGTTCAACTTCCTGTTGGATTGCCTATACTAATTGTTACAGGTGATGCGCAGCCATTGACTCCCACAGGGCAGTTTGAATTGTCTACGCGGTTGCTAGAGATATTCACTGAAGCAAAGTCGGAGATAATGTTCATTCTTGCAGGACTCGCAGCTGATGTAGAAGATGACTCAGTGCATCTCGTATGCTCTGATGAAGATACTAGAGATGCGTTTTCAGCACGCGGAATTGAAGCATCTAATGATGCTCCCGAAGCAGGCATGATTGGGATGGCGGGGTTGCTAGCAAGTATGGCGCCATTACATTCACTCGCATCTGCCTGTATTGTCGCTGAAACACTTGGTTCTACTGTCGATGTAATCACAGGGCAGCGAATTGCCAATTGGATAGAAGAAAGTCTCGGGATTCCTCTTGCCATTAGTGTTGATACCACTGAGAAAACTGCTGAGCGAATTAGGAAAGAGATTGCGATGGACACCAGTGAACTTGATCGCCTCTTTGAAACATCTGAACCATCACCTGAGTTCTACGTCTAGTTATCCACCCGAAGATACTATGATTGTCTCAAGCATGATGGATTCATTGATTTTCGTCGTACTCGGAAGGATTCGTCCGTCGTAGGTCACTAGAACAGTACTAGGTAAGATACCCACTGAGTCGAGAATTTGTTGAATTGAGGAACCGGGTTCCATGTCAACTTCATGCACTGTTCCTTCTACATCAATTGAGATGCGCATGTTTTGTCGAATCATCTCTGGGATTCATGCTTTGCTATTCTTGATTGAGGCAGGGAGTGCTTATGACGGTGAGACAATACGTAGTCACACGGCCGAGATCGCATAGCCCGGTATTGCGGTGGATTCGAAATCCACTGTCCTTTGGACGCGGGGGTTCAAATCCCTCTCTCGGCGCCTAAATTTAATTCAGTTAAACGTTCTATAGATTCCAACTTGTGGATTTTTCAGAGGATGAAATGAGAATTATACTTGTATCTCGAATGCATTTAATCTGTTTCTGACCCCCAAATTCTCCAGGTTGGCCATTGATGACTGCGATAACATCCCCGCGTTCTACACCCCGAGCTTTTTCTGGGACATTCATCTTGAATCCAATCACGGTCAGAACACCACTTGAATCAGCCATTTTGATTTTCCAAGTTGTTTGATTTGATCCATCTGCCTGAATCCCTGGCTTCAATTCAACTGCCCATACCTTTCCAATTGCGTTTACTCTTGGGTGAATATCGATCAGATCAAGATCTTTCTCCTGTGGACCTTCTGATAGTTCGATACTTGCAGAATCATCAATTTCAATCTGCATTCGACCTCTCCATAGTCCCGGAATGCCCCCTCGGATACGTACTCGTGCATCTTTTTGGAGTCCTCGTGTAACGTTCCTAGGCGCTGTACGGAAGGCATTTTTCACCTCGGCTTCATCGTGTCCTTGGCGTAATATGAAGGAGAATATAACCCCCCCATCTTTGAGCGTAGGTGGTTTAATCATACTGAAAATCTCTCCTTCTAATGTTACACGCGGTTCGATGTTACTGATAGAAGTCACAGGCACTGAACGGGAGAATGCCTCTGTAGTTCTCTCAGCTGGTAATTGAGCATCATAGTCGCCATTTGGGCACAATGCCATATAGGGGCAGATTTTACACCTTGCATTCGTGTCAGGATGTGTTTCAATCTCTACTCCTCCTGGTGCAAATCGTATTACAGGAGATGGTTCAGTTGGTGTATCTTCATCAGATTGTATATTGGATAGGATCGAATGAATTGCAGCCATTTCTTCAGATATTTCATTGAGTTCTTTTTCTGTAGGGGGATGTATTGTTTTCCGATGGCCTCCGTCCCCTAGGTACCATATTTCTAGCCCGTCAATTGTTTCCGAACGACCATGCGTTTCCCACCATAGCCAAGCATACATTCGAAGTTGTTCAGGATAGAGGCGAGAACGATCTGTATTGCCCAAGGATGCTTTGAGGTCAATGATTCGGATTTGTCCGTCCCATCGGTAGACAAGATCATATTCGCCTTGAAACCAATGATTTGGATGGATACTATTCATGGAGAAACTGGGCGCATCTGGATCAACAAACCAAGGTCGAGATATTGCCCATGCTTCCGTCCATTTAATCTCCTCAGTATCTGCTTCTATAGGTGGAAATTTTTCTCCCTTCCAGGGGAATCCATCAGGTGAAGGCCACTTTGGACGTAAAATTCCTGCACGCCATAGGGCTAATTGCTCATCACTGAATTTTTCTTTGCATCGAATGACTTCTTGTAAATGCAAGTCAATTCCTGCTTTCGACATATCTCTGACGATTTCAGGATCTAGATCCGTTCTCTCACCGACGCGATTTGGATTCATCTCCCAATTTAGTAGAGCCTCTTCTGTGCAACGTGAGAAATGTGCATCAACACGTGCGAATGCCCATTGCCTCAAGTGTTCAAGAGTTGCAGGTCTGTCTTCTACAGAAATACCATTCAGGGTTGGTCCTGGCCAACCCTCAATGCTTTCCATTGCGAGGGAACCGTCTTCGTTTAGAGGTGATATTAAGATGCGATCTGGCATACCATCTCCAATCAGAGCAGGACTTTCTCTCAGTACTCTTGAGATGCAGTTTTCCACAGCGATTCCACGAACTACTGCAACTGGGGCGGGCTCCTTTAGTTTGAGAACATAATTCATCCAGTATTGTCTTGGGCAGCTTCGCCAGATGCCTACCTTAGAGGCAGACAAACGATCCCATCCGGCGACCTTAATGTTGGCCGGATCAATCAGAGTGACTGGCATGGTTTGCTATTCAGTGCGAGGGGTATTGAATACGACGCTAATTATGAGATGGTTTGGATTATCGTTGCCCTTCCAATCTTAATCTGAGGTGATCCTTCTCGCCATCCTAATTCACCATGTTTGACAGTAACTTTGTCACCGACTCTGATGGAATCAAAAGTTCGAGAACGATTTGAACCAAAGGCCGCGATTTCGACTACTCCGCTGCCATCCCATAGGTGCAGGGTCCTGATTGTCCATGGTCTACCATTTTGTGATACTCCTTCCATTGAATTTACAGAAACGACTTCGCCCGAAACAGTGGCACGAGATGGGATTAGTCCTAGTCTAGTCCACTGTTCTTGTGAATCTTGTGGCACTAGATGACTGCGAGAGTCTAGGAAAAGTCGTGCTCTATCACGGTGATGTCCTGGGTTCGCATTTACTATCGCAACATCTCCACGCCACGTTTCCGGATTCACTACTCCTGCCTCTGTTTCCTCAATTGTTACGTGTGTGTTGCCAACTCTAAGATTAGCGACACGAACAGTTTCTCCATACGGATTTTCGTTCTCGGTCCATCCTCCATCGATTATCCCCTTTACATTGATTCGACTGGGTAAATCGGAGATTAGTGAAGAATCTGATTGTGTTTGTAAAATATCGATGTTTTTGAGTTTAGGAAGAAATTCTCGAAGAGCACGATTTTCAGGTTTTGATGAATATCCGCAGATTTGTGTGCCACTGCAATGTGGGCAATGTAGTGGGTGACTTTCTGGAGTGCCGTCTTCATCCATCCAAGACCAATCCTGTTCAGCAACTTTGCTCATCTGATCTCGAATGTTCTCTAAGCGCTTAGTTTCCTGATTCATCACCTCATCTGAATGAGCATCGATACAGTGAACTTGGGTG
The DNA here is from genome assembly GCA_002712285.1 of Methanobacteriota archaeon. GTDB lineage: Archaea > Thermoplasmatota > Poseidoniia > Poseidoniales > Thalassarchaeaceae > MGIIb-N2. The sequence goes on along the minus strand of PATC01000031.1, from coordinate 6,513 downwards.
TCGAGGAGGAACCAACCCTCAAGACGATCTACCTTCTGTGATTGTCCTTCACGAGTTTGATGCCAAAGCCAACGGTAGAATCTTAATTGTGTTTCCAAATTTGGCTGAGGACGTCCACCATGGAGCCCTGACTTGATGTCTACAATAGTTGCATTTTCTCTCCATCGATGAACGACATCCATCTCTCCAGATGCCCAACCTTCTGGGTGATGGAGACGCTGTGGTTCAATAATACGAGGATCCTTCATCCAAGGTCTAGCCACTTCCCATGCTTCCCACCAATTGATTGGTTGTCCGACTTCTTGGAATCCATCTATTGGATTGTTATTGCTTGGAGTTGATCCCCAACGCGGCGCAGGTGGGTTATGTGGGTCGCCTGTAGTGCGATACAATCCTAGATGAGGTCCACCTCCATTCTCAAGACAATTTTTCGCTTCATTGATCTGCATTCGTAGACCTGACCGAATTTGTTTCCTGATATTGACCTGCTGAATTTTTTCAATATCATCTTCATCAGTTTTCCAAGGTGTTTCTTTCCACTGTTGAATCAAAACTTTGTGAACATGTTCTGCCATTGCAGGCACCAAGGAATGTAGCCAATCATGAATTCCTTCAATCGAATCGATAGGATTAGTATCCACGTTTTCATAATCGGGAGCTCCCATAAAATCCAACCAAGTTGCATATCCTTTCGGTGATGTACCGTCACTTGGTGGAGATTCCATTAGTAAGCTCACAACTGCGTCCTCTAGCAAGATACCGAGAAGCATCGATGGCCGGACAGGCCCCCTAAGTCCTAGTCGGCGACTCACCATCCAACCTCTTGGGCATCGTTCCCATGAAACGATTGAACTTCCACTCAATCGATTTCTACGTCTTCTTCCTGCGCCACCGAATGGAGGTTGATTTACGGGCATGTATATTCCCCGATTATTTGGTGTAGAAATACTCCCCTGAAGCCTTCTGTTCTCGGTCTTTACGACTGTCTGGCTTGTTGATTCGTGGCCTCTTTGTATCTTGATCACGACGGAACGTGATTCCAACGTTTTTCAGGAAGCGATTCATTCCTTGTCGAAGATGTAGTGGTCCGACAGCATTCCCTTCGACCCCACCTTCGCCTTCAAACACAAGTAATGAATCACTTACGATATCGATGAAGTAGATATCATGATCAATTACCATGGCTGCTTTTTCTTTAGCAAGCATTGTTCTTCTGATTGCTTTTGCAGCTTCCATTCTCGCATTCGCATCAAGATGCGCTGAAGGTTCATCCAAGAGATAGATATCTGCATCTTTACCAAGACAAAGAACGATCCAAACTGCTTGGAGTTCTCCTCCTGATAGTTTCCGAGCCTGTAATTCAAGCAATTGATCTACATTTAATGGTCTGACTACTTTACTTTGAAATTCACCTGAATGCCATGCTCTACCTAACTCGGTATCCAGCCATTCTCTTACTGTTCCATCGAAGGTTGCTTTGACATGTTGTGGTTTGTAGGATACTTTCGCATCCATAGTGGTCCAACCTTCGTCAGATTCTAATTCTCCTGCAAGAATACGGACCAACGTGGTCTTTCCCGTAGCATTTGGGCCAACTATGCCAACAACCTCAGCTGAATGAACGGTTCCTTCCTTGGAATTAAGGGTAAATTCGCCCAATGATTTCTTTAGTCCTCCCCACTGTAGTATAGGTTCACCGATTTCTTCCGATCTTATTCTTCCTGTATGGAATTTAATCGGTTTATCTCGAATTCGCATGTTCTGCTCAACAAGGTGGCCATTGAGATATGCATTGATGGCGACTCTGGTAGTTCTTGCAGGAGTGAATATCCCATAGCCTGCTCTTTCACCATAGACAATGTGTACTTGGTCACATAAAACATCTAGAATTGCTAAATCGTGTTCAACAACTAGAACTCGTTTCCCCATCTCAGCCAATGCTTGTATGATCTTAGTGACTCTCATTCGTTCATGAATATCGAGATATGATGTAGCTTCATCGAAGAAATAAACATCTGCATCCTTTAGAAGTGTGGCACATATAGCAACTCTTTGGAGTTCTCCTCCTGATAATTCTCCTAATTTGCGTTCCATTAGGTGAATAATACCCATCTCTTCGGTCCATTTTTCGATTTCTTCGCGGTCATCTACCCTTGCTAGAAGTTCACTTACTAGTCCGTCGAAAATTTTCGGAAGTTTGTCCACATATTGTGGTTTAACTGCAATTCTAACTCCGGATAATGCGACTTTCTCTAGGTAATCTCTGAGTTCCCCTTTGGGGTAACTCTCGATAATTTCATCCCATTCCTTTTCATCATCCCAATCCCCAAGATTTGGACGTAAAGATCCTGAGAGAATCTGAACTGCAGTGGATTTTCCCATTCCGTTCTGACCAAGGATTCCAACTACTGCTTCTTCCCTTGGTGTAGGGAGGCGAAAAACTCTGAATCCATTTTCTCCGAAACAATGAGTCATGTCGCTTTCAAGTTCTTGTGGTAAATTGATTAGAATTACAGCATCACCTGGACAATGTTTTGCTCTATTCAAACACACGGGACAAGCCGTTTCCAGTATCTTGCATTTGTTATCGACTACCTGTATACATTCACTACCGCACATTCCTGCATACTTCTGAAGATATGCAAATGCAGGCATATTGGGCGCGCACCGGTCTTCCAACAAGACTGCTACACGCATTTTCTATTCTCCTTTGTCTTCGCTATTGGTAATTACCCGCTAAGGTTGCCTAGAATCGTTCAGAAGAACGTCAAGAAACGGTGCCGGATGTATATCGATAGAGCAAGTGTCAACTTCTCGATTTTGTTCAGTTTCACTCTATGAGTGAACACATCCCCTTCATTTCGGTGAATTTTCTTCAATATAGATCGATAGAATCCCATCATAATTGCTGGACTGAAGCGCATCTTTGGTTTCAGCATAGGCAATAAATCTAGGGCGCGGTCTCGATAAACCTCTATTCTTTCAATAAATTCTGCAACAAAAGGTTCCCATCCTGGATGTTTTTGGAGACGCCCTTCAAGCACATCCTCTGGCTTGATTCCATGGCGCGCTAGGTCCTCGATAGGAAGGTAAATTCTGCCTCTATCAGCGTCTTCTTGTACATCTCGAAGGATATTGACCAATTGCATAAATACGCCCCAGGCTTCTGCATGATCACGGGCTTTAGGGTTCTCGTATCCATAAATATCAATGCAGACAAGCCCAACGGTTGAAGCGACTCTGTAGCAGTATCGATAGAGGTCTTCAAACGTCTCATACCTGTCTTGGAAGAAGTCATCTTCCATGCCTGCGATTAAATCATCAAGGTGAATTCGAGGAATATGGTACTTCTGGACAGTATCTTTGAGAGCCAAGAAGATTGGATCAGTTGAAGCAAGATCATTGTAAGCGGTTGAGAGTTTTTTACGGAAGAAAAATAGTTGTGACATTTTGTCAATGAAACTTGTACGGTCGACAACTGGGACGCGTTGTATCATTTCCTCAATCCGATCAATATATTCGAGAGCTTCTTCGTCTTTTGGACCTGATGAACCGGGAAATAAATCTCGATAATCTCCATCTGCAATGTCGTCTGCTCTTCGACAGAAAGCGTAGTACGCGCACATTGCTCTTCGTTGTTCATCAGGTAGATACTTGAACGAGTGATAGAAGTTAGCAGCTTCACGAATAGTGAGTGCTTCACAGTAATCGTAAGCAGTGTTCAGTATGAATGGGGGAATATCTTTCTCAGACCAAACTGGAGCATCGATGTTATCGAAGGGATTTGCTAAATTTTCTTCTTTGCTCACTACACCCATGAATCTGGCTGATGCCTTTAGTGCGTCCACTGCGGTCACACTAACGGCACGAACTGCATCAGAAGTAAGTTCAACTGCGGCCCGAAAACTAGCAATTTTTTGCTCGCTGTTATCGGTAGAGCGAATAGATTCGACCTTTACAGTCGATTCCTTGATTCGCGTCTCCGACATGGTATCATGCTTTACGAACTCTCGGCCCTATATCAAGTGGAGGGATGCGGGCATCGAAGATGCCGTTTCAGTCCTTTTCGATTATTCATCGGCTCCGCATAAGTAGTCGCCGTGTACCACCCGGTAGCAGAGTTGCGATTACACACTTTCTCATGATTCGCTTAATCTCTTTTCTTGGAACCTTAATCCGTGTATTTCTATCAAGAACATTGTTTACACGTAACATATCGACAGTTTGCTGACCGATGATGACGGGTAGCATACATGCAATACGCAGTCGTCGCTGATTTGAAGGTAGCATGAGGATGTATCGACTAGCTGCATTTAGGTGACCTTGTGTGATATCAAGAAGGTCATTGTGCACAATTCTAAATTTTTCATATTGATTTGGGTCGGTAAGTTCGTCTGGATTCAAACCCACTGCCTGAAGGCGGGTTTCAGGGATGTAGCAACGTCCAAATCTGAGGTCTTCAGGTATGTCTCGGAGGATGTTAATCATCTGTAGCGCTTTACCAAATCGTATACCTAGTTCGAACATCTGCTCACTAGTAGGTCCATCCGCAGTAACTAGATGTGCTAGGGTCATCGAAGTCCAGAATTCTCCAACACAGCCTGCGACTCTGTATGCATAATCATCTAACTCGTCGTCATTGTTTAGCGACGAGATACCTTGCGAATCGTTTGCGGGTCCGAACCGCTTCAAGTCCAGTGTTTGTCCGCCGATAATTATACCAAGGCATCGGCGAATATGGATTAGGTCGTTTTCAGAGATTGAAGATAATGCTTCAAGAGGGATACTTACATTTCTCAGCAGAGTCTCTTCTGCTGGATCAGATTGTAGATCTGCTAGTGTAGAAAGGTCATTCATTGGTACATCATTTTGACTCGTCGCTCTATCCCACGCTTCTAGAGCCTCTAGAAGAACTTCCACACGGCCGGTTTTTGAATCAGCGATTGTGTCAGCAACTCTTGCAAGAAGGTAGAGTAATCCAACTTGCTTTCTTATTGAATGAGGTAATACTTTCAGAGTCAGAAAGAAGGAACGTGATGTATTTTCAAGGAGCCGGTCCGCTTCAGTATCAATGAGCATTCGGCCACCTCTAACCGAATACTGGAGGCTTGTGTTCTTGACCCTGTGGGGTGGTAGGATTTCTCAGACTGTATTGCTGACTGTATCTACCCGGGAACGGCTTAATCAATAGGTTCCGATTCCATGGGTCCAGCGGTAGTTATGCAGTGCGGTTCGTGTGGGGAGGAGATTCCGAGCGATTCTCTGTTTTGTCCTGAGTGTGGAGCACGCCAAACTCCGGGTGTCTCCTCTGGAATGGGACTCAATACCGCAACTGCTCCAACTCCCAATCACGCCCATACTCCTGCCAATCTTCCGCCTGTAGATCCCATGCCTAATCCTGGACAGATGGGTAGCCCCATAATCGGAGGTATGACGCCTGCCATGGATTCCAATGCTATATCACAAACTCCTGAAGAAAGATTAGATCCCGAAGTCATCTCAACGAGTTTTCTTAGTTCTCTTGCTGCAGAGATTGAGGGGGGTAATCCAGTCCCTCAAGATGAACCATCGCCACAGGGTGTACGTTCTCCTTCAGATATGGTTGTAGATGCGATTGCAGAAGCCGATCGTGAGAAGAAGGCAAATGCTCGCTCTGCTTGGCTCTCTATGAATCAGCAAAGTGCTAGTGATTTCCTGAATGCTGTAGGTGCCGTTCAGAGTTCTCCATCTATTGACCGTGGAACACGCTCTCTTGATGAGATTGAGCCTATTGAGGCACCAAGACCTCGTAATCAATCATCTTCAAGTGGTCTTCCTAATGAGCAACTTGTTCGTCGAATGGTGGAAGTAGCTGTCCGACGAGTTGGTAGGAAACGAGGTGTTGGTACTGAATCCCCGCAGGTGAAGGTTGACGGTAGTTCAGTTAGAGCGAATGTCACGTACATAGACGATGGGCGAATTCTAGACAATCCCCCTGAACTCCACTCTGCATTTGAGCATGCTATTGATACTGAAATTCGTTTGAAGGGATATGATGTAGTTCTCGATGTCTCTCTTTTCCGTAGCAAAGACGGAGATGTGGAGTTCGCTTGGGGATATGAACCCGAATCTGCAGCACCAGCTGCTGATGATGAAGAATTATTCGAATGTGGTGCATGTGGGGGCCTCGTCAGAGATAGTGATTCCGTATGTCCAACTTGTGGTGCAGAATTTGAGGATGAAGAGGAAGATCCTGAACCAACCCCTGCGCGTGGCGGACCTCCAAGTGGTCCACAAGGACCCTCGCGGGGCGGCCCACCCGGTGGCCCCAAGGGTCCCTCAAGGGGTGGTCCTTCTGGAGGTGGTCCGAAAGGCCCCTCACGTGGCGGTCCACCAAGTGGCCCCAAGGGTCCCTCACGCGGTGGTCCTTCAGGAGGTGGTCCGAAAGGCCCCTCACGTGGCAGTCCACCAAGTGGCCCCAAGGGTCCCTCACGCGGTGGTCCTTCAGGAGGTGGTCCGAAAGGCCCCTCACGT